>CAILAF010000409.1 GCA_903832075.1 uncultured Chitinophagaceae bacterium | reverse complement strand
TGGTTTTCTTTAAAGAAACAGCAATGGCATTATACCCTACCACACTATTCTTATCGCCAAAAGGAGAATCTCCTGAATTTTTATACTCAATTTGAGTATAGGAAACATCCGGATTATCTTCTGTCATATAAAGTAACGTTAATACAGATGTCCATCCGCATAAGCTAGTTGAATGATGCTTATACCCTATGCTGTCATTATCTTTTAATGTATTGATCAATACTTCCGAAGAATTTTGAAGTATCGCATCAGCAGTTGCTTTATCAATTTTCACAGCATCGGCATAAGCCGGATAGTGCGAAAAATCAGTACTAATGATAAAAAGATTATCCGAATTAAAATAAGGCTTTAATGCTGAAGCAATCTCCCTGCATGTTTTAGGAGAATTCGTTCCTAAAATAACCGGGACAATATTAAAATCTTTTGACAAAATATATTGCAAAAAAGGCAACTGGACTTCTAATGAATGTTCACCTGAATGGGGTACCGGGTCAGAATTAAAAAACTTGTTTCTTTTTATTAAGTCATTTGCTAAGTCAATATTCACCTTTACTTCACCTAATGGTGTTTCATAATTTCCTATGTTGTAAACCGATGCTCCCTCAAAATATTGCTTATGACTGGAAGCAATAATAAAAATATTTTTATATTGTTTGAGCTGATCAACCTGGTTAAATCCTGATGCCGCAACACCTCCTGAAAACAAATATCCGGCATGAGGTGTCATCACAGCTAAAACATTTTCAACTATTTTCGGAATAGCCTGATCAAATAATTTTTTCAGTTCCGCCTTTAAGTCATCCGGGGTTGCATTATAAAACTGTCCGGCAACTGCAACTTGTCTATTTATCAAAACAGTATTAGTGTCCATAGTTTTTTTTTTTGATCATAAAACAAATTTAACGAAATAAATTTTAAAAATATTCAAAACTCTTTATTTTAAAAAATATCTATTTCATTGCAATGTAAAATAAATTTATTATTTTTGATCTTAGAATCATATTATTCAAGTGATTAATAATTTAAATAATACGACTATGAAAAAACTAATTACTCTTTTATTTGTATTGTTTCTATTGAATAATGCAAAATCTCAGTATAATTTTTCAAATTCCACTTTAAACGGACCCTGGCTTTTATACCGTGCTCCTCTCAGTATTGATGCCGATTCTACAATGTATATTGTTTTTGATGGCAAAGGTGATATTATTGATATGTCAGGGTTTGGTACGAATTCAGGAACATATAATGTAACAACAAGCGGAGATTTTCAAGGAACACTCATTAATATTCCTATTTCCGGCGGATCGGCAGATACAATAAAATTTTCAGGAATGCTAACTTCTTTGGATGCAGGATTTCTTATTATTACTGGAACAAACTATACTTTATCAAAGATTTCCAATCCCGGTGCACTAAAAGATACATTGGCCGGAGCATTAACTTATATCTGCGGTTCAAAAAACACAACCTTTATTATAGATAGCAATGGTAACATAAC
>CAILAF010000408.1 GCA_903832075.1 uncultured Chitinophagaceae bacterium | reverse complement strand
TTAATGTTCTTTCAGTTCCTTTTAATTGCGTTTGGAATTTTAAAAGTGCAATTTTACATCGCAATATTTTTTAAAAAACTAAAAAAACTCAAATCCGAATTATCATGAAAAAGTTATTACAATTGGGTTTTGTAGCAATCGCTGCCATAATGGTAACAGCGTATTCTTCAAAAGCTCAAACAACAGCAAACGTTACATTGAACTGCGTTCTAAGTAACATTAGTTCAATTACCATTGGATCTTCTTTCCAAACAACCACTTTAACTTACGCAACAGCCAATGATTACAACAATGGCGTTACTGTAAATCAAACTGGTGCATTAACTGCAGTTAGTAACCAAGCTTACAGCGTTACTGTTTATGCAAGCCAGGATTTAAAGAATGGTTCTAACAGTATTCCTGTAGCCGATGTAACAATTACACCTTCATTCACAGGAACCAACTCAGCTATCACTTGTAGTGCTAAAGCTTTAGCAACAGGTTCCGGAAATGCAGTTAAGGTAATTGCATCTACAGCAGGTACAGTATCACAAGCTTATAACTTGCAGTACAGTACAGCTAACGCTTCACCTTCGGACTTCTTAGGTAAACCAGCAGGTACATATACATCAACACTTACATACACAATAACAAATCCATAAGATTCGTTATTTGAATGAACTATGAAAAGCTGATTGTAAACAATCAGCTTTTTTTTAAATTTTTTTTTCATGAACCGAATTACATTATCTGCTATTCTTTTTATAATTGGATGTTTGCAAACAAATGCACAAGTAGGTATTGCTGCTTCACCAATGAAATTAGAGTTCGATAATTTGGCAGGTACCGCCAAGTCATATACTGTTACTGTTTCCAATCCAACTTCAAGAATATTAGAAGCCAATATTACATTATCAGATTGGGATAGAGATACTTTGGGAGATATACATTTTTATACACCTGGTACTTTATCGTCTTCCTGTTCTAATGTGATAAAAGTATTTCCATCTACAAATTTTCTTTTACAACCTTACGAAAAAAAAGATTTTACAGTGATGATGGATTTATCATCATCAAAAGCTGATAGTGCTAAAAATTCTATGTTATTCTTTACTCAGCTTAATTCGCAACGCGGCAGTAATGGAGAAAATGGTGTAGGAGTTAATTTAACTGTACGCATTGGTGTTCAAATATTTTATAACTCACCCACTGCCACTAAAAAGAATATTGAAATTGAAAAATTTATTGAAGATATAACACCAAACAAAGACACAACTGTTTCAAAAAATGTATTACTAACTTTAAAAAACAAAGGTGATGTAGAAACAGATGGCAAAGTAAGTTTTGAATTATTAAATTTAAAGACAGGAGAAAAAATTAATTTACCGGAAGCTAAGTTTTATACTTTACCAACTGCAAAAAGAATTTTAAAAATTGGTATCCCTTTAAAAATACCCAAGGGAAAATATAGTATAACTGCATTGGTTGATTTTGGTGCAGAACAGGAACTAAAAATTGGTGAATTAGAAGTTCAACTTTAAATCACTTTGTTTAGAAATATTGTATGATAAAAATCCAAAAACATATTATTTATCTTTCAGTAATCATATTTTTTTCTATTACTAAGGTTTTCTCACAATCGCAACTTCCTGTTACAATTAATGTAAATACTTCATCGATTTATAACAATGGAACATCAGTAGTAGTATCTAATCAAGTACCAATCGTTATTCAAATTTCAAATGTTTATTCTTTAACTATTTATGCGAGTGTTTCAGGAAATCCTTCTTCTGGAAGTAATTCAATACCGGTATCGAATATAAAAATGCAAGCAACAGCACAATCTGGTTTTAGCAATGGCTATACCGCACCTCAAATAACTTTGTCAACATCCAATCAACAAGTATTTTCAGGAAATTTATCTAATCCAAATCAAAATCAAACAGATTATCTTTCATTTACATATACTTTAGCAGGAGGTTCTAACTTATTACAGCCCGGAGGTACTTATGCTTCGACTATTAATTTTACAGTTTATGCATATGATAATCGTGGTAATTCTGCAGGAAGTGGAACAGGACCAGCAAACCTTTCAGTAGCGTTAACAAATCTTAGTGCACTAACATTAAATACTGGTGCAAACACAGCATCATTAAACTTTAATTCAGCATCATCTTATCAAAATGGCGTAAGTTTAACACAAAGCGGAGCATTGAATGCTTTTTGTAATCAAGCTTATCACATTTCTGTTATTGCTTCACAAAATTTAAAAAATGGAACTTATTCTATTCCGATTTCAAATGTAACTGTAGATGCAACTCCAAGTACAGGCGGTAGCGGCATTACTACTCCTGCAACTGCATTATCAACTTCATCTCAAACAATAATTACTTCAACCGCAGGATCATTATCACAAAATTTTGATTTATTATATTATACTGCTGCTGCGAATTCTGCCTTTTTAGGAATGCCGTCAGGTACATATACCACTACATTGACATATACTATTACATCACCATAATGTATATTCTGTATAAGTTTTTGCGATTTATTTTTCTGCCTGTATATTTGCAACCCGATAAATAATTTGGCTGCGTAGCTCAATTGAATAGAGCATCTGACTACGGATCAGAAGGTTTTAGGTTTGAATCCTAACGCGGTCACTTAATAGAAAAGGGTTTCATTTACGAAACCCTTTTATTTTTAAATGGATTTGCAAAAAGATTATCCATCATTTCATTAACAAAATAAATTATTTTTATACATCATCATTTTAGTTATGAGTATTCACATTAATGCACAACCCGAAGAGATTTCAAAAATTGTATTGCTGGCAGGTGATCCATTGAGAGCAAAATTTATTGCAGAAAATTTTTTATCTAATTACAAAATGGTTAATCATACGCGCAATGCATTTTATTTTACGGGTTATTATAAAGATAAATTAGTAACAGTTGGTGCCAGTGGAATGGGTTGTGCATCCATTGGTATTTATTCATACGAATTATTTGCAGATTACAACGTTGATTGTATTATTCGTATTGGTACTTGCGGCGCTTATACATCAGAACTAAAATTATTCGATATGATTAATGTTATGGCGGCTGCAAGCGAATCTACTTTTGCAAAATATGCTTGGGGCATTGAAGAAAATGTAATTCCGTATCAAGGAAAAGCTTTTGACATTATTAGCGAAACGGCAAAAGAAATAAATATTCCTTTACTGAGTTGTAATATTCATTCAAGCGATATTTTTTATAGAAAAGATTTTAATATACCGCAAGTTGCTGTTAAAAATAATTGCTTAGCAGTTGAAATGGAAGCATTCGCATTATTTGCAAATGCAAAATATCTAAATAAAACAGCAGCTACATTACTTACTGTTTCGGATGTTATTCCAACATATGAAAAACTAAGTTCAGATCAAAGAGAAATATCTTTATTACAAATGATGAATGTTGCATTAGAAGCTACTTTAAAAATACAATAAACGAAACCCTTTACATCATTGAGTTTCAAGACTTTTTATTTTTTTGAAGTTGAAGCATCTTGAGTAACTATTTTTTCTACAACTGTTAAATCAGTCAAATCAACATTCATTGGCAATAATCCAATTTGAACAATGGCTCGTTTACCTCTTATCTCTTTCACTTCACCAACTTGATAATTTTTTCGAAGCTTCACCAACGAACCAACTTTAATTTCATTATGCAATTCTTTGTATTTCGATTCTACTTTCTTCGCCAATTTATTTACAACAATTTCTTCCTTTCGTTTAAACAATAAGTGATGCAAATTTTTTATCACATCATTTTTATTATCAGATTTTTTCCAATCTAATACAATTTGTTTCAACTTGCGTTCCATATCTTTCAAATA
>CAILAF010000407.1 GCA_903832075.1 uncultured Chitinophagaceae bacterium | reverse complement strand
TCCATAATACTTCGCTCATAGCACTTAATCTTGGAAAGATCATGTACTCAACTTTACTTGGATTACTCATATATTCTGTCCAAACATTTGCTTGTGCACCTAAAACATATTTAGCATCGTCTATAAAAAGTGCTGCAGGTATTGGGTCATAGCTATATACTTTTTGAACAGTTGTATAACCGCCAATAGTTACAGAATCTTCATTCTTTGTTTGGCTATGATCAAAATAACACCATCCGCCCGGTGTCATAATAACATTATGTTTTTGTTTGGCAGCATCAATACCACCTTTTTCTCCGCGCCAACTCATTACCGTTGCATTGGGTGCTAAACCACCTTCTAATATTTCATCCCAACCAATAATTTGTTTGCCTTTACTGTTTACATATTTTTCAATGCGCTGAATAAAATAACTCTGCAATGCATGTTCATCTTTTAAATTATTGTCTTTAATGCGTTGCTGACATTTTACACAAGTCTTCCATCTTGTTTTCGGACATTCATCTCCACCGATATGAATATATTTCGATGGAAATAATTGCATCACTTCATCCAACACATCCTGCAAAAAAGAAAAAGTTTTTTCATTACCTGCACAATACACATCATCAAACACGCCCCATGTTTGTTGCACAGCATAAGGACCTCCTGTACAACCTAATTCAGGATAAGATGCCAATGCTGCCATACTATGTCCGGGCATTTCAATCTCGGGAATTACAGTAATGTAGCGGTCTGCAGCATATTTTACTATTTCTTTAATTTGTTCTTGTGTATAATAACCGCCATGTTTAGTACTGTCATTTCCTTTGCCGGGAAAACGACCAATGATCGTTCCATCTCTCCATGCACCAACTTGTGTAAGCTTTGGATATTTCTTTATTTCAATTCTCCAACCCTGATCTTCTGTTAAATGCCAATGAAAAGTATTCATCTTATACATGGCGATGAAATCAATATATTTTTTGATGAAATCAATATCAAAAAAATGACGGCCACAATCTAAATGCAAACCGCGATAGGCAAAACGCGGAGCATCATTAATAACTAATTGCGGAACAACTAAACTTGTTTTCTTTTCTAAGGGTAATAATTGAATGAGTGATTGCACGCCGTAAAAAATATCTGCTTCAGTATCTCCTGTAATATCTATTTTATTTTTATCAATAAT
The DNA here is from genome assembly GCA_903832075.1 of uncultured Chitinophagaceae bacterium. GTDB lineage: Bacteria > Bacteroidota > Bacteroidia > Chitinophagales > Chitinophagaceae > CAILAF01. The sequence continues at coordinate 442 of CAILAF010000407.1, read as the reverse complement.
TATAAAGTAATCACTTTGTTCTACTTTGTGCCAAGTCAATATAATGACGTTTTTTGTGCTGCTTTTGTTTTTTTCAATTGATAATTCAAAGCCATAAACTTTTTTCAAATAATTATTTAAAAACAAAGCAGTTTTATGTGCTTCTTTGCTTGATTCAATAATTTTAGTAGCTGGACTAATTGTAAATGTTCCATTCTTTATTTGTACCGATGCAGGCTTTGGAATAATATTTATTTCTTGAGCAGTAGTGGTAAGCATTATACAAACACTTAAAAAGGAGAGTAGTTTTTTCATCATATAGTATTAATTGAATAAAGTTATGTGTATTAACAAAGTAATTAAAAAGAAACAAAAGAATGTGGAGTATTTTTTTGTTGAAGCATATAAACCTCTCATAAAACTTTCTTGCGCAGGTCTCTGACCTGTATATTAGTATTACTTA
>CAILAF010000406.1 GCA_903832075.1 uncultured Chitinophagaceae bacterium | reverse complement strand
GCATAACGAACATAACTGTGGGTGGTAACGATTGATGAAAACATATTTTTAATTTTGCGGCAAATATATTGTAAGCCTTTCAACTTATATAGCATCAATCTTCTTTAAACATTACTAATTCAGTAATATTGTTCTATGATTATTCCACCTTATCTTAAAAAAGGAGATACTATTGGTATTGTTTGTCCTTCTGGTTATATGCCGGCAGAAAATGCAATTACTTGTATTAAAACTTTAGAAACATGGGGATACAAAGTGCAAGTTGGAAACACAGTTGGCAATCAATTTAATTATTTTGGCGGTACAGATAAACAACGCATTCAAGACTTGCAAAAGATGTTGAACGATAGTAGCATCAAAGCAATTTTATGTGCACGTGGAGGTTATGGTTTAAGCAGAATAATTGATCAATTAGATTTTCAAAAATTTAAAAAAAATCCAAAATGGATTATTGGTTTTAGTGATGTTACTGTTTTGCATGCTCATATTTTTCAGCATTATCAAATTGCAACTTTGCATGCACCGATGGCTGGTGCTTTTAATGGAGATGGGTTTAAAAATAAATATATTGGTTCATTAAAAGATGCATTGAGTGGTGTTGCTTCAAATTATGAATGTGCAACACATTCATTTAATAAAGCAGGTCATGCAGAAGGAGATTTAATTGGCGGAAATTTATCCATCATTGCACATTTGATAGGCACATATTCGAGTTATAAAACAAGGCATAAAATTTTATTCTTGGAAGATGTGGGTGAATATTTATATAACATTGATAGAATGATGATTCAATTAAAAAGAGCAGAATTATTCAAACACCTGAAAGGATTGATAATAGGAGGTTTCAGCGAAATGAAAGATACCACGATTCCATTTGGGACAGATGTTTATAATATTATTAACGATCATGTAAAAGACCTAAAAATTCCTATTTGTTTTGGGTTCCCTGTTAGTCATGATACAGAAAACTTGTCTTTAAAAATTGGGGTGCAACATGAATTGATTGTTGCAGATAAAAATGTTCAATTAAAAGAAGTGAAATAATTTTAATTTGTAAATTGTGCATACAAATTATTTCTATGAAATGGCTTTTCATTTTCATTTTCTTTTTTTGTAGTTATTCTTTGTTCTCTCAAAACCAAAGAACTGCCAATGAGTTCAATCAACAAGGAATGGCAAATAAATTATATGATGCTTCGTTTGTTGAAAAGAAACCATTGTTTGTATTTGGAGAAGATTCAGCGAAAAGTTTTTATTTCAATCATTTTAAAGGATATGATAGTGTTTTGATGAAATGCATTTCAAAAGGAGATACGGCAAAATATATACGCATTTATTTTTCATTTACAGTTGATAGAGGTGGAATGGCTTATGATGTAAAATTTGATAGAGTTGCTGCTACGCGTTATGCAAAAAGTGAATTGGCTAAAACATTAAAATATTTTACAGGGTTAAATAAATATTTCAACAAATATTTAGAGAAGATGATTGCTGAAATGTCATTATGGAAACCTGCATTACAATATTATCAACCTGTTGATTGTAGGGTGCACGATTATTTACAATTCTGGGTTGGTATCAATCCACCGGCGTATTAATATTTTAAAATGTCGCGAATAAAATTGTGGTATTCATAAAATGAAGGCAAATTATTATGTCCGCCGCCATGAATTCTTATCAAAGTAATTTTATGTGGATTTAATTTTTGTAATTGCTCGCTATGTTTAATTGGTATTAACCAATCTTTTGTTCCATGCAAAATATAAGTATGACAATTTACTTTTCTTATCCATTGATCGGTTCTTAATTTAAATCGTAATGTTAAACGATGTGGTAAGAAAGGAAGAAAACGATTCACTACTTTTATAAAACTAAAATAAGGAGCATCTAAAATTAAATAGCGTGGTGTATTATCGGCTGCAACCTTTGCCGCAAAGCCACTTCCAATACTTCTTCCATAAATAAGAATATGATTTTCGGGATATTTTTTTGTTAATGTTTCATACACAAATTGCATATCACTCAGCATATCTTTCTCACTTCTTTTGCCGGTACTTTTTCCAAAACCACGATAATCAACTAAAACAACATCATATTGATAACGATAAAAATCTTTTGCATACTTAGCCCAACCTTTAATGCTTCTGCTGTTACCGTGAAAATATAATATCAATCCTTTTGGTTCATTGCAAAAAAATGTAAACCATTAATACGAACACCGGGTGCAACATCAAAAAATAATTCTTCAAACGGAACATCATATTTATATTCAAATGACTGATGTAATTTTTCAGGTTTGAAAATGAGTTTAT
>CAILAF010000405.1 GCA_903832075.1 uncultured Chitinophagaceae bacterium | reverse complement strand
ATTGATTCGGTCAATGGTTGATGATTGGCAATAGCAGCATTCGCTTCATTCACTGCTTTTGAAACTGTAAAAGGATCATTCAATAAACTTTGCGGCAAATGAATATTTAATCCTAACAATAAATTATTAAAATAACCGCTCCAACTAATTGCCACAACAATATTTCCAATTGCATATTCCAATATCAAAGCCCAACCAATAATCCATGCAACCAACTCACCAAAACTTACATAAGCATAAGTATATGCACTGCCTGCAATGGGAACACGACTTGCAAATTCTGCATAACATAATGCACTGAATCCACAGGTAACAGCTGTAATTACAAAAAGAAATGCAATACCAGGTCCGCCATTAAATGCTGCTGTACCAATCGTTGAAAAAATTCCTGCACCTACTACTGCGGCAATGCCCATGAAAGTTAAATCTTTCACTCCCAACTCTCTTTTTAATCCGTGTGTATGTCCATCTGTTAATCCGGCATTGGCTTCTGCAACTATTTTATCAATTGATTTTTTTCTAAGCAGCGACATGTTGATGATTTATAAAAGGAAGATAAGATGAAATTAGTAATCACGTTGTACTAAAAATTCAGCCAGTTCAATCAAAGGTTTTTTACGAACAGATAAAACAGCAATATCTTCTAAATGTTGAAATGCTTTTTGTAAATATTTTTCTTTTAATTCCTTAGCCCATTCATCTACATCACATGCTTTAAAGATTGACAATACTTTTTCTATTTTATCAAAAGGATTATTCAACATCAAATTTTTTAATTCACTTTTTTGTTGGGCATTCGCAACTTCCCAAACATGTAACATTAAAAATGTTTTTTTATTCTGACGAATATCTCCACCAACTTCTTTACCAAATTTTTCAGGATCACCAAAAGCATCTAAATAATCATCCTGAATTTGAAATGCAATTCCTAAGTTTCTGCCAAACTCATATAAATGATTACAATTGCCTTCACTTGCACCGCCTAATATGGCACCTATTTGTAAACTTGCTGCTAATAAAACAGAAGTTTTTAAGCTAATCATATTAATATATTCTTCCATTGAAACATCTTCTCTTTTTTCAAAATCCATATCCAATTGTTGCCCTTCGCAAACTTCAACAGCCGTTTTATTAAAGAGAAATAAAATTTTTGCAAGATGATGAACATTCAATTTAGCAATATACTCGTAAGCTTTTATCATCATTACATCACCACTTAATAATGCAGCATTTTGTCCGAATTTTAAATGCACAGTTTCCATCCCTCGTCTTAATGATGCAGCATCCATAATATCATCATGAATTAAAGTAAAATTGTGAAACAGTTCTATTGCCATTCCTGCATTAAATGCATCAGGATTTATATCTGCAAACAATTCATTACCCATTAAACACATTACAGGGCGGATTCTTTTTCCACCTAACGATAAAAAATAAGTACCGGGTTGATACAAACCGGCAGGATGATTGGGGAAATGTTCTTCCGAAAATTTTTCAGCAAAAAATTTAACTAATTCTTTAAAATTATGCATAAGCAAACCTAAATGAAAACTATAATATTGGTTAAAATAATTGACAAAAAAAAGTTTTAAGATTTTATCAGCATTGTTCGGCATGATTTTGTTTACTATTGACAAAACATCATCCGCATGAAAAAAATCATTCTCTTCTCAATCGCTTTTGCAATAGCAATCATTGCAAAAAGTCAGGACATGAATATTGGTTCCGATTACAAAACAGCCATTGGTTTAAAAGTATTTCCCGGTTCGCTTAGTGTCAAGCATTTTATTAATGATAATATTGCTGTAGAAGGTTTGGGCTATTTTTGGCAATATGGGTTTCGTGCAACCGGCTTATATGAGATACACGGAAGTTTTACAAGTGTTGATGGATTGAAATGGTATGTTGGCCCTGGCGCACATGTTGGTTTTTATAATACACAATGGACCAAAGATTATCCAACGCGTACAAGTGGCATTTCGATGGGTATTGATGGAGTGATTGGACTTGATTATAAAATACAGGGTGCTCCATTGAATGTAAGTTTTGATTGGCAACCTTCTTTTAACTTAATTGGATATAGTTATTTTGAAGGTGGTTGGGGTGGATTAGGAATAAGATATACTTTCTAATATATTAATTCTATGAAAACAAAAAGCCATCGGGATTTCCGATGGCTTTATCTTATAACTTAATACTTACAACTTATCACTTTTCTTTATCCTGACTCTGGACTCAAGACTTCCGACTCTTCCGTCTCTCTCTCATTTTCTTCACACCATATCCAACACCGCTTACAATAAGCAAGGATAAACCACCATCAATTGGTGCATCTGCGGTATCATCCGTAAAACCTGGTTGAGCATGTAATATCGTTGGTAATAAAAGAATGATTTCGAAAAAACTAATTCTACCACTCAAAGATTTGGAAGCTACCTCTTTCCAACCTCGGCCTGACCTTGTTCGTATCAAGTCCACAAATTAGTGGACTTAACCAGAAGCAGTCTCGAAAGAGTCCAGAAGAAGGTCAGAAGAAAATTTGGGATAAAATCCCTTCTCTTTTGCTGAAAAAGGGTAACAAAATTTTGAAGAGTATTACTAGAATTACAACTTAAATAAACTATCAACAAATTCGTGTTTATCAAATATCAACAGATCATTCATCTGTTCTCCCACGCCAATAAACTTTACAGGTATTTTAAATTGATGCGCTATTGCCAATACAACACCGCCTTTTGCAGTGCCATCTAATTTTGTTATGGCTATAGAGGTAACATCGGTGGCGGCAGTAAATTGTTTGGCTTGTTCAACAGCATTTTGTCCGGTGCTGCCATCTAATACCAACATCACTTCATGCGGCGCATCCGGAATTATTTTTTTAATAACGCGTTTAATTTTTATCAATTCTTCCATCAAATGCGTTTTGTTATGTAATCTTCCGGCAGTATCAATAATCACCACATCACAATTCTTTGCCACTGCACTTTGTACGGTATCAAACGCAACCGCACTTGGATCGCTGCCCATATTTTGTTTAACAATTGGTACGCCCACTCTTTCACTCCAAATATTTAATTGATCAACAGCAGCTGCACGAAATGTATCGGCAGCACCCAAAATAACCTGATGTCCGGCTTTTTTATAATTGTAAGCAAGTTTGCCAATGGTGGTTGTTTTTCCAACACCATTTACACCAACAACCAAAATTACATAAGGTTTTTTACCGGCAGGTATTTCAAAATTTTTGTAAGATGAATCATCTGCATCAGTTAATACAGCTTCAATTTCCTGTTGTAATAAATTATTTAATTCGGAAGTATTTACATATTTCTCCTGTTTCACTCTTGCTTCAATTCTTTCTATTATTTGTATGGTAGTTTCAATGCCAACATCAGCACCAATCAATGCTTCTTCTAAATTATCTAAAACTTCAGTATCAACAGAAGTCTT
>CAILAF010000404.1 GCA_903832075.1 uncultured Chitinophagaceae bacterium | reverse complement strand
CATTAAAACAGAAAGCGGATAATAAATCATCGGTTTATCATAAATAGGCATCAATTGTTTACTGATTCCCTTTGTGATGGGATATAATCTGGTGCCGCTTCCACCTGCTAATATGATGCCTTTCATAAACTAAAGTTAAGAGAGTCTTTGATATCATTAAATGTTGGAAGCATTTTATCTTTTTCAGATAATAAAATTTCTGATTCATTTATCTTCCAATCAATATTTAAATTGCTATCATTATAAATAATGCCTTGTTCACTTGCTTTATTATAATAATTATCACATTTATAAAAAAATACTGCTTCCTCACTCATTACAACAAAACCATGTGCAAATCCACCTGGAATAAAAAACTGCAAATGATTATGCTCACTTAATTCTATAACAAACGACTGACCAAATGATGGAGAATCTTTTCGCAGATCAACCGCCACATCCAAAACCACGCCCTGCAATACTCTTACTAATTTTGCCTGAGTATATTCTCCTGTTTGAAAATGTAAACCACGCAATACACCTCTTACTGATTTAGATTGATTATCCTGCACAAAAGAAATATTCAATCCTGTTTGATCAAAAAATTTCTGTTGATGAAAGCTTTCTAAAAAATAACCACGCGAATCTTCAAATACTTTATCGTGAATAATAAAACAATCTTTTAGTGGGGTTGATTCTACTTTCATTTTTTTTAGTCTTTGGGGGTTAGTTTTTAGTCTTTAGTTATTAATTTTTATACCAAAGACTAAAGACCAACATCTAATACTTATCTTTCTGAATACATTGATTCATAATATTTTTCGTAGGCACCGCTGGTTACATGATCCAACCATTCTGTATTTTGCAAATACCAATCTATTGTTTCACTCAATCCTTGTTCAAATGTTACAGTCGGTTTCCAACCTAACTCTGTATTAATTTTTGTTGCATCAATCGCATATCTTCTATCATGTCCAGGTCTGTCTTTTACATAAGTAATTAATTTTTCACTTTCCCCTTTTATACGATTTAATTTTTCATCCATCAATTGGCATAACAATTTTATCAGATCAATATTTTTCCATTCATTAAATCCACCAATATTATATGTTTCATTCACTTTGCCTTTATGAAAAATTAAATCAATCGCCAATGCATGATCTTTAACATACAACCAATCTCTGGTATATAATCCATCACCATAAACCGGTAAAGATTTTTTGGTGATGATATTATTGATGAATAATGGAATTAATTTTTCCGGAAAATGAAACGGACCATAATTATTAGAACAATTTGAAATGATGGTTTGCAGATGATACGTTTCGGCATACGCTCTAACAAAATGATCGGAAGATGCTTTGCTGGCTGAGTATGGCGAATTAGGACGATAGGCAGTTGTTTCAGTAAATAAACCGGTTGCACCCAATGCACCATAAACTTCATCAGTTGAAATATGATAAAACAAATGATTGGAATAATTTTCCTTCCAATGATTTTTTGCCACATTCAATAAATTAACCGTGCCGATAATATTCGTATAAACAAAATCCATTGGTGAAATAATGGAACGATCAACATGTGATTCAGCTGCTAAATGAATAACATCAGTAATTTGATGTTTAATAAAAACTTCTGCAACTTTATTTGCATCCAATAAATTTACTTTTTCAAAAAAATAATTTGTTGATTGATCAACATCTTTCAAATTTTCTAAATTACCTGCATAAGTCAATGCATCTAAATTCACAATTTTATATTGCGGATATTTTGTAACAAATAATCGCACCACATGACTGCCAAT
>CAILAF010000403.1 GCA_903832075.1 uncultured Chitinophagaceae bacterium | reverse complement strand
TTTCTTCTTTATATAAAATTGATTCTTCAGGTTCAGAATGGACCAACGATATTTCTTATACTTATTCTGGTTATAGTAGTAATCAGAATTATATAAATAATTATACTTTGCCATCAGTTGTTTCTTCCGGTGGTAATGGTGCAATAGATAATCATCGTAACATGGTTACACTTCAAACAGATTTAAAATTAAAATTAGAAAAACATATTACTGTTGAAAGCGGTTTAAAGTCTTCTATTCTTCAATATAATAGCGGAACAAATTTTTTTAAAACAGCTTTAGGAATTACAACGCCTGATGCAATACGAACAAACACTTTTGTTTATAAAGAAAATATTAATGCAGGTTATTTGCAGGTGTCGAAAGGATTTGGCGAAGTTGTATTGAAAGTTGGAACAAGAATTGAAAACACAAATATGGATGGACAACAAATTATTCCATCTGATACGACTTTTAAAGTTAGCCGAACAGATTTCTTTCCGTACATATATTTAAGTAAGCCTTTGTTTAAAATAGAAGGTTTTGAATTGAAAGGTTATTTAGTTTATAGAAGAAGTATTACACGACCATCATACGATTATTTAAACCCTTTTGCAAAATATATTGATCAATATACTTATGAAGTGGGTAATCCAAATTTAAAACCTCAGTTCACGCAAAACTATGAAGCCAATGTTAGTGTTGATGAAAGACCCATTGTTGCAGTTGGTTATAACAATACAGAAAATGTTTTTAATAATGTGATGTATCCATCCGATTCATCCAAATCTATTGTATATAAAACTTATGATAATTTAGGAAGCAACAAAGAAATTTATTTTAGAGCATTGGGTGCATTACCACCGGGCGGTAAATATTTTTTTGTTTTAGGTACGCAGTATAATCATATTTTTTATAATGGCTTATATAATTATTTGCCGCTTGCTTTTAAACGTGATACATGGACGATATTCACTTATCATAATTTGAAATTAGGTAAGTTAACAACCATATCAATAAGTGGTTTTGCAAGATTTAATGGTGTACAACAATTTTATGATTTAAATCCTTTTGGTTCTTTGAATACAAGTATCAGTCGTAAATTATTAAAAGAAAAATTGACACTTACGTTAAATGTGAATGATATTTTTTATACACAATCTACAGTATTTTCAACGCATGTTGCTGATGTAATTGCAAGCGGTAGTCGAAATACAGATAGTAGACGTATTGGTATTAATCTGCGTTATAATTTTGGTTTCAATAAGAAAGAAGAGAAAAAAAATATGTTTAATGAAGATGCACCTGAGAAATAGTTTGCAATTGAATTAAATGAAATCTCTTTAACTTCATTTCATGTATATGATTAAAAAAATGAGACAAAAAATTTTAGTCGTTTTATTATTTGTTATGTCTTGCTCTACTCATCATGTTATTATTCATTCTCCTGAAATGCTTCCTGCATTTGATTTTGAAGGACATCGTGGTTGCCGAGGTTTAATGCCTGAAAACACTATTCCTGCTTATAAAATGGCAATTGATCTTGGTGTTACTACTTTGGAAATGGATGCAGTAATTACTAAAGATAAACAAGTGATCATGAGTCATGAGCCTTTTTTTAATCATGAGATTACTACTAAAAAAGATGGAAGTTTAGTAGATGAAAAAGAAGAAAGGAGTTTGAATATTTATCAAATGAATTATTTAGAAACTTTACAGTTTGATGTTGGAATGAAGCCACATCCGCGTTTTCCATTACAAAAAAAATTGTCAGTTCATAAACCAAGATTAACTGATTTGATTGATAGTGTTGAATCTTATACTAAATCAAAATCATTGCCTTCCGTTTATTATAACATTGAAACAAAAAGTCAAGTTGCAACAGATAATATTTATCATCCTGCTCCTGCTGAATTTGTAGAATTAATTATGCAAGTAGTTAAAGAAAAGAAAGTAAAAGATCATGTTATCATTCAATCATTTGATATTCGAACATTACAATATTTACATGAACATTATCCTTCCATCAAAACATCTTATTTATTTGAACCTCCATCAGATAAATCTTTTGCAGAACGATTAAAAGATTTAGGGTTTCTTCCAACAATTTATTCGCCCGATGAAACATTAGTTACTCCATTGCTTATAAAACAATGTAAAGAATTAGGAATCAAATTAGTTCCTTGGACGATCAATGATGTAAAAAGAATGAATGAATTAAAACAAATGGGAGTGAATGGATTGATCTCTGACTTTCCTAATTTATACAAACAATTAAAATAGTTTATAACGATCCGCCTTCAACTAAAATAGATTCTATACAAGTTTCATCAATCGATTCTCGATTATGCAAACAAGCTAACATTCTGTTGAATGAAGCTTTGCCTAATTTATAGCCGCTTGTTTCTACGTAAGTGATTTTTGGTTTAAACAAAGTTGGAATAAAGCCATTGCTGATGCTAATGATACATATTTCTTCAGGAATTTTTAAATTGCTTTCATGAACTGCATCCATCGTTCCTATTAATATTAAATCTCCCATACAAAAAATAGTATCTGGCATTTTTTTACTATTAATCTTTTTTTGTACGATTTCTTTTGCATGCTGAGAGCTAATTGCAAATTGAATATCTAAAATTGTTTTAGGCGCAAGTTGTGCAAACACTTTTTTAAAAGTGCCTGATCTTCTTTTTGTGATGGATAAATTAGGGTGGCCAAATATTGCTAAAAT
>CAILAF010000402.1 GCA_903832075.1 uncultured Chitinophagaceae bacterium | reverse complement strand
GTTCCTTTCATGTGCATACAAACAAATGGAACATGCAATACAGCAACTGTTGAAAGCATTTTTTTATCTATCCATCCACCACTAATATCATTCACAATATCTGCACCATTTTCAATTGCTGCTTTTGCAATACTTGAATAAAATGTATCAATCGAAATAAAAATCTCAGGAAATTCTTTTCGTATTAATTCAATTACCGGCAAAACTCTTGTTAACTCTTCATTATCATTAATCAAATCGCTATTAGGTCTTGTGCTTTGTCCGCCAATATCTAATATCGTTGCACCTTCTTCAATCATTTGTGCTGCTTTGCGCAAAGCCTTATCAGTATTAAATTGTCGGCTGCCTTCATAAAATGAATCGGGCGTAATATTAATAATCCCCATCACTACGGGGCTATCAATTTTCAATATTCTTTCTTTGCAATGGAGTGTAAACATTGTTCAGTTTCAATTATCTTGCAACAACATCAAAGATATACTTAGCGAATCAATTTATCATGAGCAATACAAATTATCAATACGACGAAGCTGTAAAAACTTGCAAAGATATTTTTATAAAAAAAACGAAAGATTACGGAACAGCATGGAGAGTGTTAAGAACTATTTCTGTAGTAGATCAAATTTTTATTAAAGCACTTCGAATCAGGACAATTCAAGATTTAAAAAAACAAAAAGTTGGAGATGATATTGTTTCGGAATTTAAAGGCATTATTAATTATGCAGTGATTGGATTAATTCAATTGGAATTGAATGATCCAAAAGTGGAAGAACTTTCTGTTGATTGGGTTAGCGAAGAATATGATAAATATATTGCTTTTGCAAAAGCAACGATGATGGATAAAAATCACGATTATGGTGAAGCATGGCGTGAAATGAGTCAGGAAAGTTTTGCTGATTTGATTTTAATGAAACTTATGCGCATTAAACAAATTTTAGTGAATGATGGTCAAACAATTATCAGTGAAGGCATTGATGCAAATTATGTGGATATTCTTAACTACAGTGTATTTGCGTTGATATTGGTTGACGAAGGAAAACATTAGAAATGTTGGATGCTAAATTTTAAATGTTGAATGATGTTTAAATAAAATGAAAACAGCGTTAACAATTATACGGTGGCTTGTTGGTTTGCTTTTTATTTTCTCCGGATTAATAAAAGCAAATGATCCTTTGGGATTAAGTTATAAAATGCTTGAATTCTTTGATGCATGGGGTTGGCATGTATTTGATCATTTTACATTGGCATTTTCTATTCTCATGAATATTTGCGAAGTGGTTGCCGGTGTTGCATTGATTGTTGGATTTAGAATTAAATTAACGAGTTGGTTTTTATTATTGCTTATTACATTCTTTACTTTTTTAACCGGCTATGTTTTATTCAGCGGTAAAATAAAAGAATGCGGTTGCTTTGGTGATTGTGTTCCATTAACTGCCAATGAAACTTTTTTAAAAGATGTTGTTTTATTTTTTATGATTGTTTTTATTTTATTTAAACATCATTCAATAAAAAGT
>CAILAF010000401.1 GCA_903832075.1 uncultured Chitinophagaceae bacterium | reverse complement strand
ATTGCAGCAAACGGAAAACCAATATATGTTTACATCAGAAATTTAAATGCGATTTATAATTTCTTGGGGGTAATTATTTCATGGCATTAAGTTTTAACAATACCCTGTTATTCTTAACAGGGTATTATTTATAAAACAAGATTTGTCTCAGATACAAAATAATTCAGGCAAAGAAATTATATATAAAATGAAAAATGCGAGTAAAAATTTTTTAATTGTAATTCTTTTAATTGGGGTAATGGCAATCTCCTGTCGCTCAACAAGAGAAGGCTGTCCATCGCATGATAAAAAATTCTTTACGCGAAATATGTAAGCGTATTGTGAATGATAGTTTGGCGTAAGTATAAAATGTTATACTTACGCCAAATTAGAATTAAAATATTACTCCTCGCACTCAACAATGGTTCCATAATCAACCAATAATTCTTCTCCGCTTTTAATGTCAACAATAGCTTCAAATTGTTCGCCATCGTTGATGGAAATAATATTTGGTGTATCAGAATGATTTAAATAAATAACTAAGTCAATTAATTTAAAGCCATAATCAGGGATAAAATAATTTCCTTCATCAAACAAACAATGATTCTCAATCAGGTCTTTTGAATGTTGCGGTAAATCATTCACTTCTTCTTTAGAAATTTTTATCCATTCACCAATACCTTTTGAAAAAATATTTTTTGTTCCTTTTGGAATATCTCTAATTGCAAATACGCCAATACCATGCAATGGCGATGGTTTGATCATTACATAAGTATGGTGATTTAATTCTGCTAATAATTCTGCTTTTGTCATTTAATTCGATAATTATTGTTTGTAAGATAAATCTGCTTTTTTGTTTTTCATCATTCCCCAAAGAAAATATTTATATTGGTATCATAAATTAATATTTATGCGAATTATTTTTATCCTTATCAGTTTTCTTTTTACAACATCTATTAATTGTCAGGTCAAAGATTATTATTTGTTAGTAGGAACATATACAACTGATATACATGTTTATCAATTCAATACAGTAAAGGGCGATGCAAAATTTGTAAGTAAAATTTCTGGTATTGAAAATCCTTCCTATTTAACTATAACAAAGAATGGAAAATATGTTTATGCAGTGAATGAAAATCACAAAGAAAAACCCGGAGAAGTAAGTGCATTATCATTTGATAAAGTAAAAGGCGAACTACATTTTCTAAATAAAACTTTAAGTGGTGGCGATGATCCATGTTATGTTGATGTTGATTCAACAGGAAAAAATGTTGTTGTGGCTAATTATAGCGGCGGAAACTTAAGTGCCTTCAAAACCAATACAGACGGTAGTTTGCAGCCGGCTGTACAAACAATAGATCATCAAGGTTATAGTACAAACTTTGCACGACAATCAAAACCGCATGTGCATTGTACTGTTTTTTCTCCTGATGGAAAATATGTTTTCAGTAATGATCTGGGGACTGATAAAATTTATCAATATCAATTTAATGCAGATAAACCGCAACCATTAAATGAAGAAGAAGTTATAACAACTGATGTTGAAGATGGGAGCGGACCAAGACATATTACTTTTCATCCAAATAAAAAATATGCGTATGTAATTAATGAATTGAGTGGAAAAATAAAAACATATCAATACAATGATGGAAAGTTAAAAGAGATACAAACAATTGAATCGGATAATACCGGTGGTAAAGAAGATAAAGGAAGTGCTGATATTCATATTTCTCCCGATGGACGATATTTATATACTACCAATCGGGCGAAAGCCAATGATATCAGTATTTACAAAGTACAATCTACCGGTGTATTGGTTTTGTTGGGGCATCAATCTTGTCTCGGTATTCATCCAAGAAATTTTGTAATAGATCCATCAGGAAAATATTTATTGGTGGCTAACAGAGATTCAAACAATATTGTTGTGTTCACCATTATTAAAGCAAACGGATTTTTAGAACCCAACGGACAAGTAATTCAAGTTGATAAACCTGTTTGTTTAAAGTTTACAGAGATAAAATAAATGCTAATTAAATTATCTTTCATTCATCATTTACAATTTATAATTTAACATAGAGCAGCCATTCTTTAAAATCATTGAATGATGCATTCATCTTAATACTTTTTTTCTCGGCAGATAATAAATGTTGCACTTGTTCGGGAAACTCAATTGATCTTCCTGTTGCATCTTCAACAGTATCGGGAAATTTTACGGGATGCGCTGTTTCTAAAATAAAACCCTTGCCGCCATTTTTTTGTAAGTAATCATTCAATGCAAAATATGCAACAGCACCATGCGGATCTAAAGTATAATGATGTTGTTGATATACATCTTTAATAGTTTGAGAAGTTGTTGCATCATCAACACTAATGCTGCTCATTTTATTTTTTAATGCAGAAAATTGTTGATGAAACAATTCGAGTATGCGAATAAAATTACTTGGGTTACCAACATCCATTGCGTTCGAAATGGTTGCTATGGCTGGTTTTGGCGTATATTGTTCTGTTTGTAAATATTGCGGAACAACATCGTTAGCATTACAAGCAGCTATAAAATGTTTAACAGGTAATCCACTTATATGTGCTAAAATTCCTGCACAAATATTTCCAAAATTTCCGCTTGGTACCGAAATAATTGGCGCTTCTTTTTCCTGCCATTGTTGATACGCAAAGAAATAATATAACTGTTGCGGCAACCATCTTGCAACGTTGATTGAATTTGCAGAAGTTAAATTTATTTTTTGATTGAGGTCATTATCCATGAAGGCTAATTTCACGATGGCCTGACAATCATCGAATGTTCCGTTTACTTCTAATGCAGTAATATTTTGTCCGAGTGTTGTTAATTGTAATTCCTGAATCTTACTCACTTTTCCTGACGGATATAAAATAATTACATCAACGCCATCAACACCTAAAAAACCATTGGCAACTGCACCGCCGGTATCGCCAGATGTTGCAACCAACACTGTTGTTTTATGATAAGCGTGACGATTAAAATATCCCAAACATCTGCTCATAAATCTTGCACCAACATCTTTAAATGCAAGCGTTGGTCCGTGAAATAATTCTAATGCAGAAATGT
>CAILAF010000400.1 GCA_903832075.1 uncultured Chitinophagaceae bacterium | reverse complement strand
TTAGGTGATTATGCTTATTTATTAGCAAATCAATTCAGAAAGAAAGGCGAAAGGATTCATATAGATTTTGTTGTTGCAGGAAATCTATCCTATACTAATATTGAATATGATGGATACAAAATATATACATTAACAAAGCAAACGGCTTACGCATTATTTAAATTATTAGAAAAGCTTGATTCATCTATAATCCATTTACATTATGTGAGTTATGGCTATGCTAAAAGAGGAGCTCCTTTATGGTTGTATCGCGGACTTAGAAAATGGAAGGTCACGAGAGAGAATTTTTTGATAACAACATTTCATGAATTGTATGCAAGCTCTCAGAGACCCTGGACAAGTAGTTTTTGGAATCAAGGGCTTCAGAAACGGATTTGCCAAAAGATATTATCATTATCAGAGCAAAGCATTACCAGTCGCGAGCATTATGGCAAAATGTTAAGAAAATTCTCCCCTTCAAAAAGGATTACAATTTTACCCGTTTTTTCTAATATAGGAGAGCCTAACATTATTATTCCATTACAGGAAAGAAAAAAACAATTAGTCATATTTGGTTCTGCTCCGAATCGTAATTACATATATAAAAAGTATATTGGAAAGATAAATGCGATTTGCGAAAAATTGAATTTAGATAGCGTGATTGATATTGGACCAGCATTTAATCATTTTCCTAAATTGAATGTTCCCATAAAGGAAATGGGAACAATCGATAGTTCTGAAATATCTAATCTTCTTTTGGAAAGTTATGCAGGTTTAATGGGTGCTTATGGTTCTAATTGTTTTGCTAAATCAGGAGTATTTGCTGCTTATACTTCACATGCAATGCTGGTTATTGCATTAGAGACAGATTTTAAAAAAAGTGAGAACAGCCTTTCGGTTAATCAGCAGTTTATTTCTGCAGAATTATTTAGTGTTAATTATGAAGAGGTTAGTAAATTGGGTTACCATTGGTATCAGCAGCACTCATTAGTAAAGCAAAGTGAAATATATATAAAAATTTTTGAGCCGTATCTAACTAATAATATTAAAAACATTGCAAATAGACATGGTTAGAAATTTTTTTATTACATTTTATTATAGATTCTGATGGTTTTAACTTTAAGTCAAAGAATAGGGCGATTTGAAATTATAATAGGATTGATTTTCATTCTAACCCTTGTATCTGGACTATTACGTAAATGGGTGTTTACTGTTGGGCCGGTAGGAAATATTATTCTGGCCTTTCAATTGTGTATTCCATATTTACTAATATTTTGCGGTGAAAACTATAAAAAACCGTGGTTTTATAATATTATTCTTGTTTATAGTATATTACTTTTTGGAATGGCCATTAACCCTTTGAATTTAACTTACTTTCATGGAGGGTTGGGTTATATATTACATTTTGGTTTTTGGTTTTCCTTAGCATATTATTTTGCCAACCGGCAACAAATTAATTTGCGTCCATTAGTGCCCTTATTTCTAGTATGCAGTTTTACTGAAATAGTATTAGGATTTATTCAATATCAGTTACCACAGGAACATTGGTTAAATGTGTATGCTAATATAGAAGCAGTAGGCGGAACGATAGCATTAGTTGGCGAATCTGTAAGGGTGACGGGCACATTCGCATATATTGGGGGCTTTACGGCTTTTTTATCCTTTTTAATTTTTTTTATCTGGTACCTATATAAAATAGGATATAATTCTACTATACTGACAATACTTTATGCCGGCGGCTTAGTGTCATCTTTTATGTCAGGTGCAAGAACATCAACTGCTGTTTACATAATCGTATCTGCTTTGATGTTATTTTCTGAATTTTCATGGGACAGGATACAAACATTTATACGGAACCTTTTTATTCCACTTGTTCTTTTCTTTTCTATTCTTTTAGTTAAAGGGAATATTGGAATTGAAGATAAGATTAGTGCAGCATATCAAAACTTTGCAGATAGAGTAGATGAAAATAGTAAAAGTGGCGAACAGAAGCAAAGAATATTGTGGGATCTGGAGGATTTATCCAATTTCAGAGGTAAATATCCTATAATCGGACTAGGCCTAGGCAGCACCTATCAGGGGGCTACTGCTGTTTTTGGCACTTCGGATTATGTAAAAGAGTATGGATATTATGAAAATGAATTAACAAGAGTTGTAGTGGAAGGGGGGTTTGTATTATTGTTCTTTAGGTTAATACTTGTTGGTTTTTTTGTGAATATGTTGCAAATAAATACCGTAAGTAAGGGAGTTATTTTTTTACTGATTTTCTATTTCACACCTGTGGTTTTTAATATTTACAATAGTATATTTTTTATGATTGGGTTGATATTGGTTGATAATGCAAGAATAAATTTTTCTAATGTATCTATTAAAAGTGCAAACTAATTTTTTTTAAAATTCTTCCAAATTCATCTTTGGATTTTCTGATTATATAAGTTAGAAACTTATTAATTAAAATTACTTTTTTTAATGTGCCGTATAGCTGGGATTGTTCGTTTACAAGATACACCAACTGTTGAAGAACTGAATTGCATGAGAGATGCTATGCAGCATGGTGGTCCTGATGATAGCGGTGTGTACATTGATGAAAAACTGCATCTTGCTTTGGGGCATCGAAGATTGTCATTGATTGATCTTTCTCCTTTAGGCCATCAACCCATGATGGATGATGAAAAAAATATTGTTATTGTTTTTAATGGAGAGATATATAATTATCAATCCATCAAAGAAACATTAATTAAAAAAGGATATACATTTCATTCATCCTCTGATACGGAAGTTATCATCAACGCTTATAAAGAATGGGGCTGTGAATGTTTTGCTTTATTCAATGGCATGTTTGCACTGGCAATTTTAGATAAACAAAAAAAACAATTGCTGTTAGCAAGAGACCATGCAGGCATTAAACCTTTGTATTATTCAATTGATAAAGGAAGTTTATATTTTGCATCAGAGATCAGGGCGTTTAAAACAATCAACCCGAATTGGCAAGAGAATAATGATTGGAGGAAATACTTTTTATTGTTTGGTCATTTGCCCGAGCCG
>CAILAF010000399.1 GCA_903832075.1 uncultured Chitinophagaceae bacterium | reverse complement strand
TTCTCCCTTTTTTGTATCAAGACAAAAAAGGGAATATAAGTTTCAAGACAAAGAAAGTAAGAAAAAAAATTTTAATCTTCAGAAGCCGAATCAAGATAAATATCGGGGCGAATGACAAGAAAATTGGTTAAGAGAAAGAAAAGAAAGTAATAGAAAAAATGAGATTTAAAATATGGTTAGTTTGAAATGTAAATAAGTTTTATCATTAACACATTAAAAAAGACGACCTTCGTTGCTCACCAATATATTTAAGTACTTATGGCTAAGTCTCAGGAAACCTTTAGTAAAAAGGAAAAAGAAAACAAAATAATGATGGAGAAGAGAGAGAAAAGAGAAAAAATGGAAGAGCGTAAGGCCAATGCCAAGAAAGGAAAGTCATTAGAAGAAATGATGGCATATATTGATGAGAACGGAAATATAACTTCTACACCGCCTGATCCTAAAAAGAAAAAAATATTTAATCAGGAAGATATGCAGATCAGTGTTCCTAAATATGTAGCACCATTGCCTGGCGAATTAATTAGAAATGGTGTGGTTACATTCTTTAACGATGAAAAAGGTTTCGGATTTATAAAAGATCTACAATCGCAGGAAAGTGTGTTTATTCATATCAAACAATTATCATTTCCTATTAAAGAAAACGATAAGGTAACTTTTGAAGTAGAAATGGGACCAAAAGGTCCAAGTGCAACAAGTGTAAAAAAAGTAGTAGGTTAATATATGGCGCAGGATAACAGCAGAATAGATATTGTGAACGAAGTTTTGGAATTGTGTATTTTGGCTTATCCGGTATCACCTTTTATTATCAGTTTATATAAACAATATCAGCAAAGAGGAAGCTTAAGTAAAAAGCAATTGGAGGGTTTGTATGGTAAAGCTTCTGGCATTACAAACATTCTTCCCGGAAAATTAGCCACCTTAGAAGCATTAATTAAAAGAATGCCAAATAGATTTAAATCAGAATTACCCTCTGCAACACCGGTATTTGAAAAAGATAAAGTTGCAGGTGGGATGATTGATGCTGTCTTAGAAAAATATCCTCAACATAAACGAGTGGTATTCTTTAAAGCCAAGTACGATAATAATGAAGTATTGACCCCCAATGATGTTTCAGAGTTGAAACGTTTTATGCAAGTAATTGAAAAGAAGATTGGATACAGGAGATGAGTTATGAGTCTTTAGTCTTTAGTACTTAGTCTTTAAAAAGTAGGAATATTTCTGTTCACGCGGATTTATAATCTATAACTCTTAACTCCCGACTTCTGACTCCTGACTCCTGACTGATACCTCAAAGTCCTTAACTTTGCCGCCACAAAAAAGACGATGGACTGTATGTCTATTGTCAATGGACAGTAATAATGAAATACGAAAAAGAGATCAGCAGGCGAAGAACATTTGCAATTATTTCCCATCCGGATGCAGGTAAAACAACATTAACAGAAAAGTTATTATTGTTTGGCGGTGCTATTCAAACTGCAGGTGCAGTAAAAAGTAATAAGATAAAAAAACATGCCACCAGCGATTTCATGGAAATTGAAAGACAGCGTGGTATTTCTGTTGCAACAAGTGTAATGACATTTGAATACAAAGATTGTTTGATTAATTTATTGGATACACCGGGGCATAAAGACTTTGCAGAAGATACTTACCGAACATTAACAGCAGTAGATAGTGTTATTTTGGTAATTGATAGCGTAAACGGAGTAGAAGCACAAACAAGAAGATTAATGGAAGTGTGCAGAATGCGCGATACTCCTGTAATTGTGTTTATCAATAAAATGGATAGAGATGGAAAGCACCGTTTTGATTTATTGGAAGAAATAGAAAAAGAATTGAAATTGGCATTACATCCTATGACATGGCCAATTAACAGCGGTAAAGATTTTAAAGGTGTGTATGATTTGCATGAAAAGAGTTTGGTATTGTTTACTGCTAACACAAAAGCAGATGATGAAGATGCATTGACAATTGAAAATTTAAACGATACATTATTAGATAATAAAGTTGGCGAATCAGATGCGCAACATTTACGTGATGATGTTGAATTGATTGATGGCGTGCATGGCGAATTGAATGTTGAAGAATATTTACAGGGAAAAGTGGCACCTGTATTCTTTGGAAGTGCCGTTAATAATTTTGGTGTTCGCGAAATGCTGAACACATTTATCAGAATTGCCCCAATACCAAGAAGCAGAGAAACATCCACCCGTATTGTTGAAGTGGATGAAGATAAATTCAGCGGATTTATTTTTAAGATACATGCTAATCTCGATCCTAAACATCGCGATCGTATTGGTTTTATGCGTGTATGCAGCGGAAGGTTTGAAAGAAATAAATATTATCATCATGTACGATTGAATAAAGATATTCGTTTCAGTAATCCTTATTCATTCTTAGCCAGAAGTAAAGATGTAATTGAAGATGCTTATCCGGGAGATGTTGTTGGTTTGTTTGATACAGGCAATTTTAAAATAGGTGATACATTAACTGAAGGAGAGAATTTTTATTTTGTTGGTATTCCAACTTTTTCACCCGAAATATTTAAAGAGTTGGTGAATAAAGATCCAATGAAAACAAAACAATTGGAAAAAGGTATTCAGCAATTAACGGATGAAGGTGTGGCGCAATTATTTACACAACATGGCGGTAATAAAAAAATTATTGGTTGTGTAGGAGATTTGCAGTTTGAAGTTATTCAATATCGTTTATTGCATGAATACAGTGCAGCATGTGAATTCAGAACATTGCCTTTTTATAAAGCTTGTTGGTTAACTACTACAAATGAAAAGAAGTTAGAAGACTTTTTACGTTTTAAACAAATGAACAGTGCAGAAGATAAAGATGGTCATCCTGTTTATTTAGCACAAAGCGAATGGTTTTTAAATACAGAGATCACTAACAATCCTGATATACAATTTCATTTTACAAGTGAAGTACATAAGTAACTTTAAGCTTTGAGAAATTTCTTGCTTAACCATTTTCTTACCGGAATATCA
>CAILAF010000398.1 GCA_903832075.1 uncultured Chitinophagaceae bacterium | reverse complement strand
TTGCCTTTTCAAACAATAGAAACTGTGAATGAAAGTGTGCAGCAGCGCCAAAAGACACTTGATTTTTATGCTGCAGACCCTACAGCATTATATGGTGAAGAATGGAGAAACCGATTGATTTGGGGTGATAAGAAATATGTGTTGCCCAGTTTATTGCCTGAATTTGCAGGTAAAGTAAACCTTATTTATATTGACCCACCTTTTAACGTTGGTTCTGATTTTTCTTTTACAGCAACGATCATCATCCGCCACATGTTCATGTTAGAAGTGCAGATGGTGAAGCAAGATTTATTATTGAAACGGTTGAATGCATTGAAAATAACGGACTTAAAAGTAAAGATGTTTTTTTAGCTGAATCAATCATTGAAGAGAACAAACAAATATTTTTAGCTCGTTGGGATGAATTTTTTAAAAAATAATTTTATGAACTTTTTTGATTATAACGCTACAAAAGCATGGATTGCAAATAATGAAATCCATGTGCAACTTATTGATGGCAGGGTTGCTAAACTTGGCATTTCCAATTTTCCATTATTAGCCAATGCAAATGAAAAGCAATTAAACAAATTTGAAATAATTAAAGGCTATGCTTTGCATTGGCCTGAATTGGGTGAGGATTTAAGTATCGCTGGTTTTTTTGAAACACCAACAGAACAAAATGTTTTGTCTGTAATTCAACACTCATAAATTATCCGTAACACATTAGTAAAAGCAAAAGTTGTGAAGACGCCTTGTGTGTAAAAGATAAAATGTAAATCAATTATCACATTCTGCCTTTTCAACATAAAAATAAAATTGTTAATAAGATGATGCCTTTATTTCTTTTCATAAGAAATAATTTTATGGCATGAACAAAAAAATTCTTTTTGGTTTTTTATTCTTTTCAATGGTATTAGTTGCTTGTCATCGGCATAATATTCCTGCATCATCTTTACCCGGCGAAGGAAGAGTGATAAGTGAAACCGGTAAAGCATCATTTTATTCAAACAGTTTTAATGGAAAAAAAACTGCTAACGGCGAAACATTTCATCAATCAGCATTTACTGCAGCGCATAAACATTTACCATTTAATACGCAGGTAAAAGTTACCAATCTTTCTAATAATAAATCTGTGATTGTTCGTATCAATGATCGTGGACCTTATGCAGCTGGAAGAATCATTGATTTAAGTAAAGCTGCTGCCCAACAAATTGATATGATTGGCGAAGGTGTAGTGAAAGTAGAAATTCAATATAGAAAGAAATAGATTTTTTGAAAATTGATTTTATTGTAGGATTATCTTTGTGCACATGAGCAAACCCACATTGTTCACTTTATTCTCGCCACGTTTATTGGATATTTATGATGTTAGCAACAGTATTGTTGTGATCATTGATGTATTTCGTGCAACATCAACTATTGCAACTGCATTGTATAATGGTGCCATCAAAATTATTCCGGTTGATAATGTTGCAAAATGTATAGAAATTGGAAACGCAACACCCAACAGCATTACAGCAGGTGAACGTGATGGAAAAATTATTGAAGGATTGGCGCATGGTAATTCTCCTGCCGAATATTCCAGAAATTTTATTGAAGGAAAAACTTTGGTACTCACTACTACCAACGGAACAAAATTATTACACATGGCATTAAAGAATGGAGCCGATGAAGTGATCACAGGTTCGTTTCCAAATCTATCAGCAGTATGTGATCATTTAATTGCAGCAAAGAAAAATGTAATTCTCGGTTGCTCTGCATGGAAAGACAGAATTAATATAGAAGACACTTTATTTGCCGGCGCAGTTATTCATTATATCAAAGCATATTTTACTATTCATTGCGATTCATCTTTAATTGCAGAACAAATGTATTTGCTGCATAAAGATGATATGAAAAGTTTTATTCGCTTAACTACACATTGGCATCGCTTAGCTGCATATGGATTAGAAAAGGATTTGGAATATTGTGTAACTGCAGATGTGGCAAATGTTTTACCCATCTTTAATAATGATGCTTTAGTTATTTTGTAGAAAAAAATTTATAAAGGTCGGTATAAAAACGATACACTAATTTATTCCCTACTTATATTTTCTTAACAAACATTTCATCAACATTCATTGCATTTTTCTTTCCCTATCCAATGCATTCCTTTACCTTTGCAAATTGGTCTTTTCAGAACAACAATCGTAATTCACATTTCGTAAATCATATATCAATTGGCTTTACCTTATTTAATAAAACATATTTATAACAACGGATCGGAAGAAGTAATTCGCAGAGGAAAAAAAATTCATTCTTCCGGCAATATTGAATTGATAGAACATAATGATCTGATGGGTTCTGCTGTAATGCGCGTTAAGGATGATAGTTATTCTACTTACTATAAAGTTCATATCAATCAATTCAGAGATCCTAAAACTTTATCACTTCGTTGTTCTTGTCCTTATAATTTAAGTGAAATATGTCGCCATAAAGCAGGTGCATTATTTTATTTACAAGAAATGATGGACAAGAATTTATTAGGAAGAAAAGAAACAAGTTACGATCAAAAGCATACGACGGTAAAGATGAAATTATTGGAATTGAAGATGATTAAAATGCTGTCTTCTCCCGAAAGTTATGCAAATGCAGAAAATTATTTACGCAGTAATAAAGCAAATATCATTGAAGCAAAAGAGGAAAGAGTAATTGCTGAAGTGATACAAGAGCATCACACGTATAAATTGTTGATACAAAAAAATGAGGAACGCAATTTTGATACAAGTTGTAATTGCAACAGCGATATGCACCATCCATTGTGCGAACATAAAGTGATTTTATTATTACAATTATTAAATAGCTACGGACCAAATTATTTTGACAGCATTCGCAATTGGGATATTGTAAAAAATAAATTGCTATCTATTTATGGTTATTCTTTAACCGATGATTTAAAAGGGAAATTTGAATTTACTTATCAGGAAGGCAAACCATTTTTGCGTTTATTGGACAGTTCTATTAAAAGAGTGATTGCTGCCAATCCTGCAAATGAATTAAGGTCTCGATCAGCAATTGAAGAAACAGAAACACCAACGATAGTTGTTACTGAAACTGCAGAATTAGAAACTCCAAAAAGATCTGCCATGAAGTTGGGTGTTGTAATCATATCCAATCAACAACAATATCCATACATTCAAATGGAATTGGTACAAGGCGAAGCAGATGATGACTTTTCAAAGTTTGTTGGCAAGACTGAAAAATTAGATCTCAATAAATTTATCAATACAGAAGTATTCAGTGAAGAAGATAAAATGATGCTGCAACAATTACGCAAATTATTGCCGGCAGAAGTGAACAGATATTTAACACGCAACTCTCCTTTCAGTGGTATTTGGGAAAACATCATTCAGCAACATGATGATGAGTTACCTGAAGAAACACGTCATCTCATCAATGAATATTTGCATCCAAAATTTAAAAAGATATTTACAGAATTATCATCCAGTAATTTTGTGTTCTTTTTGCCTGAGAAAAAAACATTCATCAGCGCAAACCTGCAGCAGGCTTTTATTTCACAGCAATTTATTTCTCCTGAGTTTGAAATCAATTACAATGATCAGCAGTATGAGATTGAATGTCGTGTTGCTTTACCGATGACAAATTTGAATATCACGGAGAATGAAATAGAAAGTGCATTATTGTTTCAATATCACGATCAATTTTTTACCTGGCAAAGAAGTGAAGACATTTTAATCATCGAGAAGTTTTTACCAACCGGTAAAATGATTGTGGCAGCCAATGAATGGGGAAAATATTTGGAACAATTGGTTCTTCCATTATCAAAAGAATACAATGTTCAGTTTGGCAATTTAAAGAAACAAGAAATCAGAGATAGTAAACCATTGGCTAAAATTATCTTAAAAGAAAAAGGTGATTATCTATTGTTTCAACCGGTGTTCACTTACGAAGGTTATGATGTAAGATTGGGCGATAAAGAAAAGATCGTTGTTCCCATAACCGACAAATTATTATTGATTCAAAGAAATATTGAAGCGGAGCAAACATTCATTCAAAAGATCGAAAATCTTCATTCGCAATTTATTCATCCTTCAGAAAGCGATACGCTTGCATTGAAAGGCACAGACGTTTTAAAAAATAATTGGTTCTTTTTATTTGTTGATGCCGTAAAAGAAATGAATGTAGATGTGTATGGTTATGATGCATTGAAAAATTTTCGTTTCAATACAGCAAAGCCATCTACAAAAATTTATATCAGTTCACATACTGATTGGTTCGATGCAAAAGTTGAAATACAATTTGGTGAACAAAAAGTAACTGTTGCCGATGTTAAAAAAGCATTGGCCAATAAACAACAGTTTGTGCAATTGGAAGATGGTACATTAGGTATTTTACCCGAAGAATGGATTCGTAAATATTCTTTGTTATTTAAAGTTGGCGAAGGAAAAGTTGATAATATTAAACTGAGTAAATATCAATTCAGTGTTATTGAAGATCTGTATCATCAGCGCGATGAAGAAGAATTATTTATTCAGTTAGAAGAAAAATATGAAAGACTAAGAGGCAATCATTCCATTAAAGAAATTACACCGCCTGCACATTTGATAAATGTATTAAGACCTTATCAGGAAAGCGGTTTTCAATGGTTAAATTATTTAAGTGAAGTGCATTGGGGCGGCATATTAGCAGATGATATGGGTTTGGGGAAAACTGTTCAGGCACTTTCTTTTCTTCATCATTTAAGACAAGAAAATGAAACATTGAAAGCATTAGTGGTTTGTCCAACCACTTTAATGTTCAACTGGCAGAATGAAATAAAAAAGTTTACGCCATCCTTACATTATTATACGCATCATGGAGGCGCAAGAGATCATGATAATATTTTAGAAGAAAAAAATGAAATCATCATCACTACATACGGAACATTGCGCAGCGATATCAAACAGTTTATTAATGTGCAGTTTGATTATGTGATCTTAGATGAAAGTCAGGCAATAAAAAATCCTGGAAGCAAAGTTGCCAAAGCGGCTTGTTTGCTGAAAGCCAATAACAGACTATGTTTAAGCGGTACGCCTTTACAAAATAATACGTTCGATATTTTTGCGCAGATGAATTTTTTAAATCCCGGTATGTTGGGAAGTATGGAATTTTTTAAACAGGAATTCTCCATACCGATTGATAAGTTTGGAGAGAAAGAACAAAAAGAACATTTACGCAAATTATTATACCCCTTCATTTTAAGAAGAACAAAAGAACAGGTTGCAAAAGATTTGCCCGAAAAACAAGAAATGGTTTTGTTCTGCGATATGGGTGATGAACAAAGAAAAATTTATGATGCTTACAGAAATGATTTTCGTGATAAAATTTTAGGCACTGTTGAAGAACAAGGCATACAAAAATCTCAACTAACTATTTTACAAGGGTTAATGAAGTTGCGACAGATTTGTGATAGTCCTGCCATTGTAAATGAAGAAGAAAGATTTCCGAATGTATCTGTTAAGTTAGAAGAATTGGGAAGAGAGATCACTGAAAACATCAGTAACCATAAGGCTTTGGTGTTCTCGCAATTTTTAGGAATGCTGGCATTGATAAGAGAAAAGATGAAAGAGTTGGGAGTAGATTATGAATATTTTGACGGAAGCACTTCGGCCAACGACAGAGAAAAAGCTATTAATCGTTTTCAAAATGATGATAGTTGCAGGGTGTTTTTAATTTCATTAAAAGCCGGTGGTGTAGGTTTAAATTTAACGGCGGCTGATTATGTTTATATTGTTGATCCATGGTGGAATCCTGCGGTGGAACAACAAGCTATTGACAGAACACACAGAATTGGACAAACAAAAAATGTTTTTGCTTACCGGATGATTTGTACCGATACCGTTGAAGATAAAATTTTAAAACTACAGGAACGCAAACGCAATCTGGCAAAAGATTTAATTACCGATGATGAAGGTTTTGTAAAATCATTGACGAAAGAAGATGTAGAGTATTTGTTTAGTTAAGAGGAAAATTTTTTCCCTTACTTAACAACATTACATTCAATTAACAGTCTCCTGTAATAAGGATAGAAATTTCCATAAATAGTAATAGCTCTTGAAAAATATCCTGCATCAGTAAAATAAGGTATTTCAAATTCAATTTTTGAAGTTTGGTTTGGCGGAA
>CAILAF010000397.1 GCA_903832075.1 uncultured Chitinophagaceae bacterium | reverse complement strand
GGAACCCGACTCCCTGTACCAATCCTGTGATAAAAATATTCACCGCATCCTGTTCTTTATTTATAGTATATTTTTCCTGAAACACCTGGATTTAATAAGTTTGAATTACAAATTTACATAAATATATCAATGGTTTTACGTAACCATCAGGATGACAAATTGATAAAAATGGGAAGTTAGTTTGTAATTAAATAAATTGTAATTTTATCGTCTATAAAAATGATCAAATAATATTATTTTTACAGTCATTCAATAAATTTTCCAATGTCGATCGAAGTACATAATCTTACTAAAATATACGGTATTCAGAAAGCGCTTGACCAGGTTTCCCTGGAAATACATACAGGTGAAGTGGTAGGTTTGTTAGGCCCAAACGGAGCTGGTAAATCAACTTTAATGAAAATATTAAGTTGTTTTCTTCCACAAACTTCAGGCGATGCAAAGGTTTGCGGTTATGATGTGATTGAACAATCTATAGAAGTGAGGAGAAAAGTAGGTTATTTACCTGAAAACAATCCTTTATATCTTGACATGTATGTCAGGGAATACCTTGAATTTGTCGGCGGCATTTATAAATTTGGTAATAAAACAAAACAACGGGTCAATGAAATAATAGAACTGACTGGTCTTTCAATTGAACAGAAAAAGAAGATCGGCCAATTGTCAAAAGGATATCGCCAACGGGTCGGATTAGCGCAAGCACTTTTTCATGATCCGGAAGTCCTGATCCTGGATGAACCCACATCAGGGCTTGACCCAAACCAGTTACTGGAAATACGTAACTTGATCAAAGAAACCGGGAAAGAAAAAACAGTACTGCTATCCACGCATATCATGCAGGAAGTGGAAGCTGTGTGCGACCGTATCATCATCATTCATAAAGGAAAAATTGTAACTGATGATTCAACAGAAAATGTTCAAAAATATTCTTCTACTTTGGATATCATCTATGTTGAATTTGCTGTCAATCCAAAACAAGAACTTCTTGAAAAAATTGAAGGCGTTTTGTCAGCAAAGCAAATAAAAAATAATACCTGGGAAATTCATTCTAATAGCGCATCAGATATTCGTCCACTCATATTCCAGTTTGCCGTGCAAAACGGACTAATTGTTCTTTCCATGCAAAAGAAAGAGCAAAGCCTGGAGGATGTTTTTCAGAAAGTGACGAAATAAAAAGCATTAAGCTTCAAAAAGCAAGAGGTTACAAAAATAAGTTGGGTATAGATTTTTCTATACCCAACATCAAATATTATCTTAAAAACAGGAATGTTTCCCTAAAAGAAAAGAATTTATTCAAAATAACCCTAATGATGTTTATTCAATGATTAATTTTCCATATCGTTCCTGACTTTTAGCTTTTCCACAAATAATAAATTCTTTATCAGAAATTTTCACAAACATTTTGGTCATTAAGGTCACTTTTAAATAAGCATTATTTGCAATAATTTTTTTAGTCTGTGTACCATCATTGGTAATTACTACTAATGTCAACGCTTCATCTTTTTTAAATGATACAGGTTTTGCCGGTTCAGTTTCGCGAACCTTAAGATTAGTGGGGGTATCATTAAACAGTATATAAAGATCATCATCTATAAGAGAAGATAAAAAAGATGAATAATTACCATCGTCATTTGTGGAAAGCTGTCTTTTGGGCACCCGCTTGATCCAGTCTATTTTCCCATCAGGCAATATATTAAATACCATCAGGTCATTATAGTCATAATTATTAATATCTAAAGTTGGAGAATTTCCGGAATATATTATTTGTTCAGAGTGAAATTTAAATGCTTCCGCAATCAGT
>CAILAF010000396.1 GCA_903832075.1 uncultured Chitinophagaceae bacterium | reverse complement strand
TGGTGGATCTTGTAAATCTGCTACGACTAAGATTGTTGCATCCCCATTGCTTTGAAGCATACCATGATAAGGAGAACGAATATGACCAAAATTTCTTACATTGATAATTATTTTCAAATGATGATCCGTATTTGCTATTCCTTTAAGAATTTCTATCGTTCTATCTGAAGAGGAATTATCAATAAAAATGTGTTCATAATGATATTCCGGTAGCTTTGCGAAAATGTCTTTTATCTGTTGGTATAGAGATTCAACGTTTTGTTCTTCGTTGTAACAGGGAGTGACTACACTTATTAATTTCTTACTATTGGTGTTCATAAACGAGAATACTATTAAAACTTAATAAATTATTTCTAAGGTAATTTTGGTTCCATTTCTATTATAGGACTTCCAAACATCATTTTAGGAAATACATTGGTATGTATATCCATTGAAACTTCTAAAAGGAATGGCTGGGTTGGGTCTTCCCAAAATTTTGCCAAACCCGTTTCAATTTCTTCAGGATTATTAATTGTAAACGATTCAATGCCATATGCTGTAGCAATTTTGGTGAATTCGGGTGCATTATAGCCCCAAACTGTAGATTGGTAACAACTGTCGAAATAGCTATCCTGAAACTGGCGGATCATACCCAGGCAATGGTTGTTGAGGATGACAATTTTTATTGGTAGATTATTTCTTCGAATGGTTTGCAATTCCTGTATATTTATCTGGAAACCGCCATCACCTGCAATACATATTACCGGAGTATTCCCCAAAGTAATTGAAGCGCCGATTGCAGCCGGTAAAGAATAGCCCATTGCACCCATGCCTCCTGAAGTTAGGTATATTTGATTCTCATTGATTTCAAGCGATTGTGAACTCCACATTTGATTATTCCCAACATCGCTAATAAATGCCTTGGCTAATAGGGATGCCTTTGAGAGTTGGTGAATGAATCTGTTTGGATTTATCCCCTTAATGTTTTTCAGTTCATTTATATCCAAACGGGATTGCTTCTTTTCTTCAATTTCATTAAGCCATACGGATGGAGCATAGTATGTAGTATTGCAATTTACTATTTGGGTAAAGAAATCCAATAAATCTGCTTTTAAGGTTAAACATTCAGTTATCCTGTTGTTTAATTCATCCCGTTCAATATCAATATGAAATATTTGTTTTCCATCTTTAAAAGAGGAGATATCAGAGCCTGTCTGACGAAGATCTAAACGGCTTCCCAAAACCAATAATAAATCACAACTCCCAAGTGCATAATTGGCCCAGCGATTTCCATATGTACCTATAAACCCTGTTCGTTGTGGGTGCTCATAGGGTAGAACGTCAAAGCCTAACAGAGATGTAACAACTGGGATCTGGTAATTTGTGAGAAATTTATGGAATTGTTCCACAGTTCCAGATGATCGAATTCCTCTGCCGACTAAAATCAATGGGCGTTTACTGTTTTTCAAAGCTTCGAGATAGTTTTGAAAAAATGGTTGAATGCCTATTGTATCTATTTCTTGAAATCTATTACTTATTCCAATATCGAAAAAATCAATTTCCTCATTTTGAATATTCATTGGAATATCGATCAAAACAGGGCCTGGTCTTCCTGAAATTGCAATGTTATAAGCTTCTTCAAAAATGGCAGGTATTTCTTGTCCGGTCTTTACTGCAAATGCTTTCTTTGTGACTGGTGTAGCCATACTTACAATGTCAGTTTCCTGGAAGCCTATTTGCCGGGTGGGGTTGCTTCCCTTTTGCTCATTAAGATTGACTTGTCCGGTTATAAAAATTGCCGGAACAGAATCAAAATAGCAATTACCTATTCCCGTTAAAAGATTTGTCGCTCCTGGTCCGCTTGTTGCTAAAGCAATACCTGGTTTATTCGTTATTCGACCATAAGCATCTGCAGCCATGGCTGCAGCCTGTTCATGGTGCATACTCACGATATTTATTCCTCCTTCATGATGAAGCGCATCAATAATACGGGTAATCATACCACCCTGTAATTCAAAAACAGTATCTATTCCCTTGTTTTTGAGGAATTTTGCAATATATGTAGTTACTTTCAAGATTTTTTAGTTTTGTAATAATCGATTGTATTTAATAATCCATTTCGCAAACTATCTGATTTCTTAAGGTCAACATAAAATGAATTTCTGAATTTTGAATTATCACCTGCAATTAACATGTTTTGATTTTTGCGACAAGGGATTTTCCCAAATTCAAGTAATTCTGAAGATACATTTATAATTTCGGAAATTTGAATTAATAAATCTTTTATTTCAATAGATTCATTATTACATAGGTTATAGATTCCGGAGCT
>CAILAF010000395.1 GCA_903832075.1 uncultured Chitinophagaceae bacterium | reverse complement strand
GGTTATGCATTGTATCATGAACTCATTAATGATTATTGCCAGAATAAATTAACCATTGTTAGCAGCAATGATGAAAATGAAATGGATTTTTGCAAAGAAAGAATCTCGATAATGGATTTCAAATAATTTCCTACCTCCTACTCGCAATCAACAAATTTAAATCGGTATATTTTAAATCAAATTTCTGGCTGATATAAAAATCAGTTACTGCACCTTTAAACATATAAATACCTTCACGCAAATTAATATTATGCCAAACCATTTCTTCCATGCCACCTTCATCACTAATTTGTAATAACAATGGCATTAATACATTGCTTATAGATTGGCTCGCTGTTCTTGCAAAACCACTTGGAATATTTGGTACACCATAATGTATTACATTATGTTTTACAAAAGTTGGTTTCTCATGACTTGTCATTTCACTTGTTTCAAAGCATCCGCCACGATCAATAGCCACATCAATAATAATACTTCCGGGACGCATCGCTGCAACCATTTCTTCGGTAACAACAACAGGTGCTCTGCCATATTCATTACTTAATGCACCAACGGCTACTTCGCAAGTTTTTAATTGTTTCGATAAAATACGAGGCTCTAAAACGCTTGTCCAGCAACGTTGTCCAAGATTATTCTGTAATTGTTTTAAGCGATATACATTATTATCAAAAACTTTTACGCTTGCACCTAATGCTAATGCATTGCGTGTTGCAAACTCGCCAACAATACCGGCACCAATGATTACAACTTTTGTTGGGGGAATACCACTAATGCCACCTAACAAAACTCCTTTACCATTATTAAAACTGCTTAAGTATTGTCCGGCAATTAACATTACTGCACTTCCGGCAATTTCACTCATACTTCTCACAATAGGATAAGTGCCGCTACTATCTTTTAAATTTTCAAAACTTAAAGCAGTAATTTTTTTCTCCATCATTTTTTCTATATGCATACTTTTTAATGCAGATAAATGAATAGGAGAAATAATGGTTTGATTTAATTCTAATAAAGGAAGATCTTCTTCAACAACAGGTGCACTTTTTACTAATATGGGTGATTTAAAAATTTCTGAACGATCATAAACTATTTTTGCGCCGGCTTCACTATAATCTTTATCTGTATAATGACTTCCTTCACCTGCATTATGTTCAACTACTACTTCATTGCCATTCATAACCAATACACCAACAGCATCCGGTGTTAATGCTATTCTGTTTTCCTGAAATGCAATTTCTTTGGGAATACCGATATTCAGTTTTGCACCTTGGGGTTTAATATCTAATGTTTCTTCCAAAGTTTCGTAACTGAAAGAAGTAGAGATAACTGGTTTTGTAGCTGCCATGAAAAAATTATATTGATGAATGAATTAGAATTTTAAAGTTAATTCTTTTGATTGGCATCTTAATATTCTTCATTATTCTGAACATAGATTCGCCGATTGTTTTCATCCAACACTTCAATATTAATATGCAAACTATTATCAGGTAATAATCCTGAAGCTTTTTCGGGCCATTCAATTAAACACAAATTTCCTGATGCAATTGCATCTTCAATTCCTGCTTGAATGGCTTCTGTTTCATCTTTTAAACGATACAAATCCATGTGATAAATAGTTCCAGCAACTTCACTTTTATATTCGTTAATGATTGCAAAAGTTGGACTGCTGATAGCATCTTTTACTTGCAACACTTCGCATAATGCATGAACAAAAGTTGTCTTACCTGCACCCATTGGCGCATGTAATGCCCAAATTTTTTTTGATTGATTTTCTTTCCAAAAAAAATCTGCTACTTTTTTTATTTCCTTCAACCCAAAAATTGCATCCATGCGGCAAAGATATTTCTTGGTTCGAAAGATGAGAATTTTATTAGTGTAATACCTTTGTGATGAGCATCATTTTTTTTAACCCATGAATAAAAGATATTTACTTAATGCTTTTTTCTAATAAAAGCATTTTGACGCTGCATAAAATATATATATGGAGAAAGTGAATTTAAAAGTGAATGGAATGAGTTGCACCAATTGTGCACTAACCATTGATAAATATTTAAAAAGTGAAGGTTTGCAAAATGTGCAAGTAAATTTTATTGGCGGTGATGTAAGTTTTGAGATGAACGGGAACACTACAAAAGAAAAAATTGAAAAAGGAATTAATAAATTAGGATACCATGTTCAACATGAACAAAAAGGACATAATCACCATGATGATGTTAGTGGTGCATTACCGTTTAAAAATCATTTACAACGTTTTTGGTTTTGCATAATTTTTACTACGCCTTTGTTATTGCATATGATTCCAGGTGTACATATTCATGCTTTAATGAATCCTAATGTGCAACTTATTTTAACCGTTCCTGTTTATATTGTTGGAATGGATTTTTTTGGAAGAAGTGCTATCAAAAGTTTGTTGCATGGAATTCCGAATATGAATGTATTGATTACGCTGGGATCCACTGCAGCATTTGGTTACAGCTTATACGGATTAATCATTCATAATGCTTCCGAATATTTATTTTTTGAAACTGCATGTACAACACTCACTTTAGTTTTTTTAGGAAATTGGATGGAAGATGTATCTATTGAAAAAACTCAAGATGCATTAAAAAAATTAGCCGTTTCGCAAAAAGTGATGGCGAATATGATTGTGTTTGACGATCAACATCAAGAACAAATTTTTCAAGTTGAAGGAACAACTTTGCATGTTGGTGATTTGGTTTTAATTCGTGATGGCGAACATGTGCCAATGGATTGTAAAATTTTATGGGGCGATGCAAATGTTAATGAATCTATCATCACTGGAGAAAGTGTTCCAATTATAAAAAAAATAAAAGATCAATTAATTGGTGGAAGTATTATTGAAAGCGGAACAATAAAAGCACAAATAACTGCTGTTGGCGAAGACACGGTTCTCTCACATATTTTAAAATTGGTAAAAGCCGCACAAACAGAAAAACCACCGGTTCAACAATTAGCCGATAAAATAAGTGCTGTGTTTGTTCCAACTGTTGTAAGCATTGCATTATTAACGCTTGCCATTAATTATTTTTTCGCAGATAAAAGCTTTGGTGATAGTTTATTACGAAGCATTGCCGTATTGGTAATTTCTTGTCCATGTGCAATGGGACTTGCCACGCCAGCTGCTGTAGCTGTGGGTTTGGGGCGAGCAGCAAGAAATGGTATACTATTTAAAAATGCAAAAAGTTTAGAAATTTTTAAAGATATTAAACAAGTTGTATTTGACAAAACCGGAACATTAACAACAGGAAAGTTTCAAGTTACTGATTTCAAGTTTCAAGTTGTGAATGAAGAAGAATTTAAAAAAATTATTTATTCAATTGAAAAATATTCTAATCACCCCATTGCAAAAGCAATCACTCATCATTTTAAAATAAAAGATGAATTAAGATGGTCATCAGTTGAAGAAATAAAAGGCATCGGCATTCAATCAAAAGACAAAGAAGGCAATGAATATTTTGCAGGTTCTTATACTATTGCAAAATCATTTACAAAAGACGAAGCACATAATGTTTATATTATTCGCAACGAAGAATTAATTGGTTGGATTGATGTAGCTGATGAAATAAGACCTGAAGCAAAAGATGTAATTGCATTATTGAAATCAAAAAATATTAAAACAATTTTACTAAGTGGCGATAGAAAAGAAAAATCTGAAAAAGTCGGTAATGCGCTTGGCATTGATGAAATTATTTTTGAACAAACACCTGAACAAAAATTAAAAAAGATTGCGGAATACAATTCAATTGCTCCAACAGCAATGGTTGGCGATGGAATTAATGATGCACCTGCATTGGCTAAAGCAACCGTTGGTATTTCATTAAGCGATGCATCACAAGTTGCTATGCAGAGTGCGCAAGTTGTTTTAATGAATCATGGATTAAAAAATTTACCGCTTGCTTTGGGTTTAGGCAAACAAACTTATAATACTATTAAAGGAAATTTATTTTGGGCATTTGCTTATAATATTGTTGCCATTCCAATTGCTGCATTCGGATTTTTAAGTCCAACATTTGGCGCAATGGTAATGGGATTGAGTGATGTAGTTTTAGCAATAAATTCTTTGTGGTTGAATTTTAAAAACGTAGTTTGATGAGTTGTATCTTCATCATCACACAATGAATTCAGCAAAACAAATTCTTAAAAAATATTGGAGCCACGAATCTTTTCGCGGTGAACAGGAAAAAATTATTCGATCTGTTCTTGACGGGAAAGACACGCTGGCACTGCTTCCTACGGGTGGTGGCAAATCTGTTTGCTTTCAAATTCCTGCATTGATGAATGATGGAATGTGTTTGGTAATTTCTCCGCTCATTGCATTAATGAAAGATCAGGTTGAAAATTTATTACAAAAAAGTATTACTGCCGCATACATAAACAGCAGCATGAGTTTATATGAAGTGCAAACTGTTTTAGAAAATGCAGAACATGGTAACTATAAATTTTTATATGTTTCGCCTGAACGATTGCAAAGCAATTCATTTAAAGAATATTTACATCATCTCAATATTAATTTAATTGCTGTTGATGAAGCACATTGTATTTCGCAATGGGGATATGATTTTCGCCCACAGTATTTAAAAATTGTTGAATTAAGAAATGAATTAAAAAATATTCCTGTTATCGCATTAACTGCTTCGGCAACACCACTTGTTCAAAAAGATATTGTTCAGCAATTACAATTCAAACATGAAAATGTTTTTAAACAATCATTTGAAAAACCAAATCTTTCTTATTCTGTTTTTCATGTGGATAGTAAAATAAATAAAGCCATCGAAATATTAAATAATGTTTCGGGCAGCGGCATTATTTATTGCAGCAGTAGAAAGCAAACAAAAAATGTTGCTGATCTTTTATTTCTACAAAATATTTCGGCAGATCATTATCATGCAGGATTAACGCAGGAACAAAGAACTGAAAAACAAAATGCATGGATCAATAATCAAACAAGAATAATAGTTTGCACCAATGCATTTGGAATGGGTATTGATAAACCTGATGTAAGAACTGTGATTCATTTTGATACACCTGATTGTTTAGAAAATTATTATCAGGAAACAGGACGTGCAGGACGAGATGAAAAAAGATCTTATGCTGTTTTATTATTTCAAACAAATGATGAGCAAGAGCTGAAAGTATTGCCGGATAAGCGTTTCCCATCGGTTCAGGAAATAAGAAATGTATATCAATGTTTGGCAGATTTTTTACAAATCCCTGTTGGAGTGGGTGAAGGAAATTATTATGATTTTGATTTGATTGCATTTGTAAAGAATTTTAAATTAGATATTCATTTGGTGATAAATGTTTTGAAAGTGCTGGAACAGGAAGGACATTTAACTTTTTCGGAAAATATTTTTTTACCGTCGCAAGTTTGTTTTACTGCCGATAAAATTGTGTTGAATGATGTTGAACATTCACATCCTCAATTAGAAACTGTGATGAAATGTTTATTAAGAACTTATCAGGGCATTTATGATAACCGTGTTTCGATTAATGAAAAACAAATTGCCAAACTTTGCAAATTGCCTTACGAAAAAATTTACAACGATTTAAAACAATTACAATCGTTCGGACTTATTGAATACTTACCGCAGAAAGAAACACCGCAAATACATTTTATTTTAAATCGTGCGCCGGCGAAAAATTTACACATCAACCAGGATAATTATTTTAAAAGAAAAAAACAATATCAAACAAGAGTTGATACAATGCTTAATTATTTGCATTTGGGAAATGAATGCCGAAGTAAATTTATCGCCAACTATTTCGGAGATGATACAAAAAATGATTGCGGCGTTTGCGATAATTGTTTAAATAAAAGATCTTCTGTAGTAAACAACAATGATTTTAAAACTATTGAACAAAGTATTTATAATGCGATTTCAACAAATGGAATTGATTTAAAAGAATTGGTTCAATTGCATTCGCATATTAAAAAAGAAAATTTCTGGAAAGTTTTTGAGTTTCTGCAAAGCGAACAAAAAATAAAAGCCAATAAAGAGGGTAAAATCTGTAAATATTAAATTTCAACTATTTTTTATTGTTTTTCGATAAATGTTTATATTTTAGCGGAAAATAGCTCGCTATGCCAAAAAAATATTTTAGTTGGATTGCGCTCATCATTGGAGTGGTTTTTGCTTTTTATTCTTATTTAGATTATTATCGCTTATTAATGAGAGATCCTTCGGATGGAGTAGGCAACAATCCGCATTATAATAGTGCAAGTATTTATCCCGATAGTTTACCTAAGGAAATAATAGACGAATTATATCCAACGCTTAACTTTCATTTAAACGATTCACTTCCGCATTATCAATATAAAAAAATACAGGATAGTATTGATTTAATTAAAAGATTAAAAGAACAAAGATTGGAAGGTTCCCCTTCAAAAAGTTATGGGCTTGGTTTATTAAGTATCTGTGGAATGACAAAACCGAACTATGAATTAAATAGACCAGGATTATATAATAAAGATTCAATAATGGTAAGAATTGGAGATTCACTGAAAAATTTTATTAATAAAAATAATACAGACTATAAGAAAACAAATGAAGAATTAGAGTTTTTGAACAAAAGAATGAATGACAGGGGTGCTGAACTGAGTAAAATATTTACTGCAAAGTTAAATACTCCTGAAGAATTTTATTTATCATTGAAAGGATATTCATTATATACATTAAACCCAAAATGGAAATTTGATTCGAAACAATTTTTAATTGTAAATGACAAATATATTCTTGTTTATACAAAATGGGATAGCGTTAAAAAAAATAAGTATGACACTTTTGATGTTGGACATTCATTTATCAAAGAGATACCTGTTAGATATTCTGAAAAACTAAGAACAGTTTTAATACCTATTACAAAATTGCAGTACAATTGGTTATCAAAATTATTTATCGTTGTAAGATTTCTTATTTCTGTATTTTTTCTATACTTAGCTGCGGGTTTACCAGCTCAAATCGTTTTTAATATTTCAAGAGGCAAAGCGTTTATTCAAAAAAATATCAACTATTTATATTTCATGTCTGCTGGCTTTTTTGTATTCAACTTAATTGAATTAATTACTCCTTATTTCTTTGATTATATTTTTAGAAATACAATTCCAAAAGAATTTCATTTAACTAAATTTTCATTGGCCTTGAGTGAAAACTATAATTTATTTTTATTGTCAATAGCATTTTTTATTGTTGCGAAAGCTTTCAAACGGGGTTATCAATTACAACAAGAACAAGATTTAACTGTATAATATGCCCATAGTAGTAAACTTAGATGTAATGCTTGCCAAACGTAAAATGAGTTTAACTGAACTCAGTGAAAAGGCAGGTATTACTATTGCTAATATGAGCATTTTAAAAAGTGGCAAAGCAAAAGCTGTTCGCTTTAGTACATTAGAAGAAATTTGTAAAATATTAGAATGTCAGCCCGGAGATATTTTAGAATACATGGATGCTAAAAGTTATAAAAAATTATTTAGCCGTTAGCAATTTTAATAAAAGTTGAATAAAGAACAATCCGTACAAGTGTGCGACGCAACGAAGTCAAATAGTATTCCAAAAGATTGTCACATAAACTTTTCTTTAACACATTCACTTGTTTTTAACAAAAGATTGCGGTAACTGGCATGTTAATTGGCTTTGTTTTATCTTTATTTGATTATTAAACCTCAAACTCATGGAAGACAAGAAAAAATATAAGATTTTATTGTGTGAAGATGATACCAATTTAGGAATGGTATTGAAAAATTATTTAGAACTGAATGATTACAATGTAATTCTTGAACGCGATGGAAGGCTTGGTATGGCTGCATTTCAGCGAGAGAAAGCCGATATATGTTTATTGGATGTGATGATGCCGCATGTGGATGGATTTACTTTGGCGGAAGAGATTCGTGATATTGATCCGGATGTTCCGTTATTTTTTCTGAGCGCTAAAACAATGAAAGAAGATATTATTCAGGGTTATAAATTGGGTGCGGATGATTATATCACTAAACCATTTGACAGTGAAGTTTTATTGATGAAAATTAAAGCCATCTTAAAACGCAATGAAGAAGAAAACAGAATTAATGATAATATTGAATTTGATATGGGTGCTTATCATTTCAATCCTAAGTTGCGCGAATTAACACACGAAGGCAAAACACAAACTTTATCCCCGAAAGAAAATGAGTTATTGAAAATGTTGGCAGAACATAAAAATGATTTGTTACCACGTGAACGAGCTTTGAAAAAAATATGGGGCAGCGATACTTATTTTAACGGAAGAAGTATGGATGTTTATATTGCCAAATTGCGCAAATATCTAAAAGATGATACCAATATTGAAATTGTAAATATTCATGGTAATGGATTTAGATTGGTTGCGCCATAAATAATGATTGAAAAAATTAAATAAAAAATGCCACAGTAATAATGTGGCATTTTTTATTTATACAAATAAATTTGATTGTCCACCTTTTGGAATTGTTTTCCCTAAATGATTATATGCTTTCGCTGTAACTTCTCTTCCGCGTGGTGTGCGTTGTAAAAATCCTTCCTGAATTAAAAAAGGTTCATACACTTCTTCAATCGTTCCGGACTCTTCACCAACGGCTGTTGCAATGGTGGTAAGGCCTACAGGTCCGCCTTTAAATTTTTCAATGATGGTCAATAAAATTCTGTTATCCATTTCATCTAAACCATGTTCATCTACATTCAATGCTTTTAATGCATGCTGTGTAATGCCGATATCAATAATACCATCATTCAATACTTGCGCAAAATCTCTCACTCTTCTTAATAAACTATTGGAGATACGCGGTGTGCCGCGACTTCTGCGAGAAATTTCATCCGCAGCAGTAGATGAAATTTTTGTGTTTAAAATATTTGCACTGCGTTCAATGATTTTTTTTAATATAGCTGAGTGATAATATTCTAATCTTGATTTAATTCCAAAACGCGATAATAATGGTGCGGATAATAATCCACTTCTTGTTGTTGCACCAATTAATGTAAATGGATTTAAATTGATTTGAACACTTCTTGCATTGGGTCCGGTATCAATCATGATATCAATTTTAAAATCTTCCATCGCTGCATATAAATATTCTTCCACCACCGTACTTAAACGATGAATTTCATCAATAAACAAAACATCATTCGCTTCTAAATTGGTTAATAAGCCGGCCAAATCACCGGGCTTTTCAATAACAGGACCAGAAGTTTCTTTTATGTTTACACCAAGCTCATTCGCTACAATCCTTGACAGCGTTGTTTTTCCCAAGCCTGGTGGACCATGAAATAATACATGATCTAATGCTTCACCACGAATC
>CAILAF010000394.1 GCA_903832075.1 uncultured Chitinophagaceae bacterium | reverse complement strand
TAAATTGTGAAAGGATGTTCTATATTTCGGGATTTTATCCCTCACATTATCTAGCCAATGGTCATCCTCTGTTTCTTTTTGGATGTTTAGTTTTTTTTCAAACTCAATTTTTCCATAACTCACAAACACTTGCTGAGCTTGAGTTATAAGTGTTATTGATGAAAATAAAATAAGAAATATTTTTTTCATAGCATCAATCTTTTGTTATGTTTAGTTATCATCATCATTTACTTTTCTGTTCTTCGAAAATTTCCATCTTAAAGAAACAAGAAAATATCTTTGAACAGTGGTGTAAGTATTTTCAGTAATAAAGTTGCTGGTAATATTTCTGTTGAATCCTATATTCTGATTTAAAATATCATTCAGTGTAAATATCAAATACACATCTTGTTTCTTTAATAATCTTTTTTCAACCGATGCATTCCAAACAACAGAGTTAGTGTTGGGATCTGTTGGATTTATTTTCTGGCGAAAGTTGGCTCGAACATCGGAATTAAAATTTAGACCATTTTTTATTTTGTAAAATAATTCACCGTAGATAGAATGTGTCCAGTAATTTGTTGAAGCCGAAGTATTGATTGAAGAAATGGAATGGTTATATTCTGGATCATAGTTAAGATTAAAATCAAATTTCTTTTCAACATTTTTCCCGATTCTGAATGATAAACCACCGGCATAAGTGTTTGTTATATTTTGAAGCCCGTTAATGAAATTGATATTTTTACTTCCACTAAAACCGGGGTTTATGTTTATACGTAATTTCATAAATTTAATTTCCTTTCCAAAATTAAAGTTGAAATAATAATTGTAAATTCCATCTACATTAACTGTTTGGTTTATTTTTCGTCCTAAATTATCTATTGAATCTTTATTGCTGAAAGCGTTTTGTGTAGCAGAAATATATCCCCAAATACTAAAGTCTCGTTTAGTTAATACTTTGGAATCCCACATACTGATATACACGTTATGAACAAACGAAGGTTTTAAATTTGGGTTTCCAATTACAATATTTAATGGATCGTTATTATTAGTGATAGGTTGAATTTGATTTAATGAAGGTTGCCTTGTGTTTCCGGAATAATTAATGCTCAAGCTGCCTGTGGTAGCATATTTCCAATTTAAACTTCCAGATGGATAAATGTTAGTAAAGCTTCTTTGTAGTGTAGAGTCGTTATAAAGATTTGTTTCTTTTAACTCTAAACTTTGCAGCGAAGCACCAATATTTACATTTATTTTTTTAGTGTTATATCTTAATGAAAAGCCGCCTTTATTAGAAGTATTGACAAATTTAAAATGATTGCTGTATAATAAATTCAATGAATCGTATTTGCCATTTACTTTTTCGTAAGAACTGATGTTTTGATCGCTGTTATTGGTGTTGAAAGTATAATTGATATTGAGAGATAATTTTTTTGTGATAGGATTATTATAACTAACTAATCCTTGAATTGTTTTTGAGGTAGAAAAATTGGTTTTGCGTTGATCAATAATTTGCGTTGAATCAACAACGCCATAATGGTAAAAATTTGTTTGATTATATAAATAGCCATCGCTATTACTGTTATTGGTTGAAAAAGTTGCATTCACCGTAAATGAATGTGTGCCATCTTTATTAAATTTTCTTTTATAAAATAAATCGGCTTTTTGTCCATCATTAGTTCCAACAGAAGTAGTGGCGCGATTGCTGCCATTCACTTGTTGTTTATCTTTCGTTAAGTATTGGCTGCCGAAAACGCTGTTTTGATTTGTATGTCCCCAAGTTCCTTTTGCATTAATGTTAATGGTATTTACCGAATCTAAATTCAATTCATTTCTTGAACTAAACGATTGTTGCCATTTACTATTATTGAAATGATTGGTTTGATTATTATAATACAATGTATCCGGTAAAATATAAGTAGTGTTGGTTATTGCATCACCAACTATATTTTGATTTTTGAAAGAATAATTATTTACAGTATTGCTTTTATACTTACCAAACTTATCATTGAACATTGCAGCAGTAGTAATGTTTTCAGGGATACCTTGTAAATTATAATTATTAAATCCATCGTTTTGCATACTGATACTTATACCACCGCCTTCAAGTGAAGTTGTTAAATTATCAGTGAAGTCCTGCATTTCATTCCAATTCATATTATTTTTTCCGGTGCGGTCGGCGGTTGCATAAATACCGGCTTTCATGTTGCTGGTAAATTTATTGGCAGTTAATTTTGCCTGATAATATTTATCAAAATCAGTTCCGGCTTGTGCACTGCCAAAATATCCTTTCTTTGCATCTTCTTTTAAAACAAGATTTAAAGTTTTTTGTTTTTGTCCGTCATCAATTCCTGTTATAACCGATTGATCACTTTTTTTATCAAACAATTGAACTTTAGAAACATCTTTAGCATTTAAATTTTGCGTTGCCATGGTTGGATCATCACCAAAAAATTCATCACCATCCACTAAAACTTTTTCTACTTTTTGTCCTTGTGCAGTTATTTCTCCTTTACTGTTAACCGTAAATCCCGGAAACTTTTTCAATAAATCTTCTACACTTGCACCGGGTTTTAATTTAAAACTATCAGCAATAAATTCAAGTGTATCTCCTTTTAATCTGATAGGAGAAATTTTTTGTCGAACAATAACTTCTTCTAATAAATTGGCTTTGGTAATTAATGCAAGTTGATTGAGATGTAAGATAGATGTATCGGCAAGTATTACTTCATCCATAAATGCAGCGTAATTAGGATAGGTAATCATCATTACATATTTCCCTGCCGATAAATTATTTAATTCAAAATTGCCTTTTTCATTGGTTCTGGTAAATTTATATAACACGGAATCTTTACTGCGCAATAAACTGATAACAGCATTATGCAATGTTTGTTTATTCAATGTATCTGTTACCGTTCCCTTAATAGCCGCTTTTTGTGCAGTAGCAGTAGTTGTTGCAAAACAAAATACAGCAATAAGCAGAATGTTTGGTTTTTTCATGTAATTTGAAGCAAGATTGAACAATGAGATGCTTGGCGCAGCAAATTCCATAAAAAATATTTAATAAACTATTATTTTAGTTGTAAAGTAATGTTAATTAAAAATTTCATTTGTTGTTATAGTCTTTTAAAACAATTGTATGACTGGTAATAATAATTCTCTTCAGAATATTATTTTTATGCAAGCTTGTTATCATTTATAAACTAAAACTGAACTGATTATGAAACAATT
Organism: uncultured Chitinophagaceae bacterium; assembly: GCA_903832075.1. Lineage (GTDB taxonomy): Bacteria > Bacteroidota > Bacteroidia > Chitinophagales > Chitinophagaceae > CAILAF01. The sequence continues at coordinate 2,809 of CAILAF010000394.1, read as the reverse complement.
ATTTTTTTATGTTTTAATTTTATTCTGCTCATTTAATTTAAGTATTGCACAAAGACCCGGCGGTGGAGGTGGTGGCAATCGTCCTGAAGGGCAAGCTGCTTCAACACAGCCTGCAACTTCAACAACTGCAACTGCGCCAACAAGAATTAATTTAAAAAACGATCCTGAAGTTGTAGTTCATAACGAAGTAACAATTAAAGGAGAAAAAGTTTCGTACACTGCAACTGCAGGCACAGCGCCAGTTTTAGATGCAGACAATCAACCAATAGCTAATGTTTTTTTTACTTATTATGAAAGAACTGATGTAAAAGATAAAACAACAAGACCATTAGTAATTTCATTTAATGGTGGTCCTGGTACACCATCTGTTTGGATGGAAATTGGTTATACCGGTCCTCGTATTTTAAATGTTGATGATGAAGGTTATCCTGTTCAACCTTATGGAATGAAAGATAATCCTCAATCTTTATTAGATGTTGCCGATATAGTTTATATCGATCCTGTTAACACCGGTTTCTCTCGACCATTAATAAAAGAAAATGTTCCACAAAAATTTTTCGGAACCAATGTTGATATAAAATATCTCGCTGTTTGGATCAATTCTTTTGTAAGCAAATACAAACGTTGGGCATCACCAAAATTCTTAATTGGTGAAAGCTATGGTACCACAAGAGTTTCAGGGCTTGCATTAGAATTACAAGATGCACAATGGATGTATATCAACGGTGTTGTTTTAGTATCTCCAACTGATTTAGGCATTGAAAGAAGTGGTCCTGTTGGTGCTGCATTGTTTGTTCCTTATTATGCTGCAACTGCATGGTATCATAAAGCATTGAATAAAGAATTGCAGAAAAAAGATTTGACGGATTATTTACCCGAAGTAGAAAAATTTACTGTTGATGAATTAATTCCTGCTATTACAAAAGGTGGAAGTTTAAGTGATGAAAAAAGAAAAGAGATCGCTGCTAAGTATGCACGTTATACAGGTTTATCAGACAAAGCAGTGTTAGAACATAATTTTGAAATTCCTACAAATTTTTTCTGGAAAGAATTATTACGTGATAAAGGTTTTACTATTGGAAGATTAGATTCAAGGTATTTAGGAATTGATAGAGAAGATGCAGGTGAACGCCCAGATTATAATGCAGAACTTTCTTCATGGGAGCATTCTTTTATGCCTGCAATGAATATTTATTTAAGAGATGAATTAGGGTATAAAACTGATTTAAGTTATTTCTTATTTGGTCCGGTGAATCCATGGGATAGAACAAATGATAGAACAGGATTAAATTTAGGCAAAGCAATGGCTGAAAATCCTTACATGCATTTATTGGTTCAATCAGGATATTATGATGGTGCTTGCGATTATTTTAATGCAAAGTATAGTATGTGGCAAATTGATCCTACTGGAAAATTTAAAGACAGAATGAGTTGGGAAGGATATAGAAGTGGACACATGATGTATTTACGCAAAGATGATTTGGCAAAAGCAAATGAAAATTTAAGAAAATTTATTGCTAAAGCAATTCCAAAATCAGGCACACCGGCAAAGTATAAAGAATAAAATTTTTTATTACAGCATATTTTTAAATAATTATTAATGTCATCATCCAATAAAAAAAAATCAACAACAAAAGAAAAGGTATTATCAAAAAAATATGAAGAAATTCATTTTGTTGATACCGCACAATCTGTTTGGAATTATTCTTTATTAACTGATGATGATGTTAGAAATTTTCAAAATGGTACACATTATAGTTTATATAAAGTTTTAGGAAATAAACAAGTTCAGGTATTAGAAACTTGGGGAACGTATTTTGCTGTATGGGCTCCAAATGCAACATTAGTAACTGTTACAGGATATTTTAATCAATGGAATAAAGAATCGCATCCATTAAAAGTTCGATTAGATAATTCAGGAATTTGGGAAGGATTTATTCCAAACATGCATGCAGGTGAAGCATACAAATATCATATTCATGGTTACCGCGGAATTAAATTAGATAAAGGAGACCCTTATGCGCATTTTTGGGAGAAGCGACCATTCACTGCATCTATCACATGGCAAACAAATTATGAATGGAATGATGCAGAATGGATGAAGACAAGAAAAAAACACAATGCATTAACTTCTCCTTATTCAGTTTATGAAGTGCATTTAGCAAGTTGGATGCGTCCAAATAAAAATGATGAAGAAACTTATAATACTTATCAGCAAATAACAGAAAGATTAGTTCCTTATGTTAAAGAAATGGGTTTTACGCATGTAGAATTCATGCCCGTAATGGAACATCCTTTTGATGGTAGTTGGGGATATCAAGGCACAGGTTTTTTTGCACCAACATCACGTTTTGGAAATCCGCAAGAGTTTGCTGCAATGGTTGATGCATTTCATCAAGCAGGCATTGGTGTTATTTTAGATTGGGTGCCATCACATTTTCCGTATGATGCACATGGATTATTTATGTTTGATGGAACACATACTTATGAATATGCTGATATGCGTAAAGGTTATCATCCCGATTGGAATTCATACATCTTTAATTATAAACGTGGTGAAGTAAAAAGTTTTTTAATCAGCAGTGCAAGATTTTGGTTCGAACAATTTCATATCGATGGAATACGTGTGGATGCGGTGAGTTCTATGTTGCGATTGGATTACAGTCGTAACGAAGGTCAATGGGAACCAAATGAATATGGCAATAACGGAAATATTGAAGCCATTGCATTCATTAAAGATCTGAATGAAACATTGTACCGCGACTTTCCCGATATTCAAACCATTGCTGAAGAAGCAAGCGATTGGCCT
>CAILAF010000393.1 GCA_903832075.1 uncultured Chitinophagaceae bacterium | reverse complement strand
GCAGAACTGAATTCACCTATTTTTGCACTCCCAAAAAATGGGTGCGATCTCGTAGCTCAGTTGGTAGAGCACAACACTTTTAATGTTGGGGCCCTGGGTTCGAGTCCCAGCGGGATCACAATTAAAATTTAGAAAACCGTTCTTACATTGAGTTTGAACGGTTTTTTATTTACTTTGGTGTCAAATAGTAATCAACTAATCTAAATTAATTAACAAAAATGTTCGCTTAAATGAAAATCAAAGCGAACACTTAATGGTTTTTAGGCTTAGTTTACTTACTCTTAAATGTGCGGATATAATTTATAATATCCCATCTTTGATCATCTGTTAAAGTTCTCTTTGCTAAAGGCATTGGTTTTCTTCCTTCAGATATTTTCCAAAATAATTCTCCATCAGTTTGGCTTTGCAATTTATCACTTGAAAGATCTGCAACTTGTGTATCAAGTAAATCCGCGCTTGTCCCATTTCCTTTTCCAAGTTTTCCATGACAACGTACACATTCTAACTTATAAGTATTCTTACCTCGCGCTATTGAAGATTGATCCGAAGTATATGGATTGCTTTTTGTCTTTATATCTTCAGGTACATTCCATGGTGTTCTGTGTTGAGAGAAAGCAATGGTTGTAAGTAAAACTGCAAATCCAGTAATTAACAATTTTGGCATCATTTTATTATTCATAATTTTTTTGATTTAATTCAATACCAAAATTATGAGTTTTCTATTCACTAACTAACACTTGTTCGCATATTTTTTTATTAAATACTAACAAACCCATATAAAAAAAATATTACCAATCTTCATTGAAAAAAAATTAAAAAACTGACTATTGTCATTTTTAGCAACCTTAACTCATTCTAATTTTAAAAAAAAATCTATATACCTAATTCTTTTAATTTAACAATTATAAGATTTTATGCCTGAAAAGAAACTATTGCAATCACTTGGCACCAAAATCAAACAAATACGTGCCGAAAAAAGAATGTCACAAAATGCATTAGCAAACTTGTGCAATTTTGAAAAAGCAAGTATGTCAAGAATTGAATCTGGACAAACTAATACAACACTGCTTACCTTAAATAAAATTAGCAGTGCTCTAGACGTTCATATAAGCGAGCTATTAAAAGAATAATAGTGTAATTCAAAAATTCTTTATTTAAGTAAACAGCAATTCTGTTTTACGTATTTTAGCTTTTCATTTATTAACTAATGGAAGTTAAAATAGAAGAAAGTTGGAAAGATGTTCTAAGAAACGAATTTACTAAGCCCTACTTTCTTCAAATTGTTACACACTTAAAAACAGAAAAAGTTTCGGGCAAAATTATTTACCCGCCCGGTCATCTTATTTTTAATGCATTTGATACAACTCCTTTCTCAAAAATTAAAGTGGTTATTATTGGGCAAGATCCATATCACGGTACAGGACAAGCCATGGGATTAAGTTTCAGCGTTCCGGATTCAGTTCCACCACCTCCATCTTTAATTAACATTTATAAAGAATTGAATACCGATATTGGTATGAAAATACCAACATCAGGTAATTTAACCAAGTGGGCAATACAAGGAGTTTTATTATTGAATGCCGTTTTAACTGTTCGTGCTAATGAACCTGCAAGCCATTCGAAAATTGGATGGATGGATTTTACTAATGCAGTCATCAAAAAAATATCTGACGAAAAGAAAGGAATTGTTTTTTTGTTATGGGGAAAGTTTGCACAAGAAAAACAAGTATTGATTGATGAAACAAAACATCATGTTCTAAAAGCAGCTCACCCATCGCCATTTAGTGCCGATAAAGGTTTTTTTGGATGTAAGCATTTCAGTAGAACTAATGAATTATTAATCAAACAAGGTGTCATGCCAATTGACTGGAGTATATAAAAAAATAGTATGAAAATTATCAAAGAAATATTTGCTCGTATTTGGGCCTTTTGGGGATTGATTAGTTTTTTTATCACTTTCATTATCATATTTATTCCTTCCATGTGTTGTTATTTGATTCCTGATAATAAGGGACAAGATATTTTTATAAAGATTTCAAGAATATGGATGAACGTTTGGTTGCGATTAATTGGTTGCAGTATTAAAGTAAAAGGAACAGAAAATTTTAAACATGGCTTGGCATACATTGTAACTTGTAATCATAATGCATTATTAGATGTTCCATTATCATCACCATTTATTCCTGGTCCTAATAAAACAATTGCTAAAACTTCATTTGCAAAAATTCCTTTCTTTGGATGGTATTATAAAAAAGGATCTGTTTTAGTGGATAGAAAAAGTGATAAAAGCAAAAAAAATAGTTTTGATGAAATGAAAAATGTTTTACAGAAAGGTATGCATATGTGTATTTATCCTGAAGGAACAAGAAACAGAACAAGTGATCCATTGAAAAAATTTTATGATGGTGCGTTTCGCTTAG
>CAILAF010000392.1 GCA_903832075.1 uncultured Chitinophagaceae bacterium | reverse complement strand
CAGCGATGGGTGTAACTATCGGAACACCGGAAGATCCCAAAGCATTGAACACAACCAAGCTTCGTTATCATAAATTAATCATCATGACTGATGCTGATGTTGATGGTTCACATATTGCAACATTAATTCTTACATTCATTTTCAGATACATGAAAGAGTTAGTAGAACAAGGTTGCGTTTATCTTGCTCAACCACCTTTGTATTTAGTGAAGAAAGGAAAAGAATCTGCTTATGCTTATAGCGAAGAACAAAGAAAAATATTGGTAGAAAAAATTGGAGGGGGAAAAGAGGATAATGTTACAACGCAGCGCTACAAAGGATTAGGAGAGATGAATGCTGATCAATTATGGGAAACAACAATGGATCCTGCAAGAAGAACTTTAAAACAAGTAACGATAGAAAGTGCTGCCGAAGCAGATAGAATTTTTAGCATGTTGATGGGAGATGATGTTGCACCGCGAAGAGAATTTATTGAAAGCCATGCAAAATATGCAAGGATTGATGTATAGTTTTTAATACTTATTTTCGACTATTATTTTTTGTATTGCCCGATAGTATAACGGTAGTACCTCAGATTCTGGTTCTGATTGTCTAGGTTCGAATCCTAGTCGGGTAACTTTCTTTCAAATTCATAATTTTCCACATAGCTCTTTATTCTGCTGAAAAGATTGTACTTTTCTCTTTTAAATTCTTTAACTAACCAATTAATTCAATTACAATGGACACTTCAAAAATGATTAAAGCATATTGTTTAAAAACAAAGGAAAAGAATGTTCCTATGCAGGATGCTGTAATTAATAAAACTGCTAAAGGCGGTTATATGGCAGCCGGTCATGATGGTAAAGGCAATAAAATGGCGGCTATCATGAGTGAAGCAAAAGCTTTACAGGCAATAGCTGATGGAGTTGCTAAAAAAGGATTCTAATTATTTCTTTGTTTCAAACTAAAAATCCGGAGTATTGCGCTCCGGATTTTTTATTTATAGGTAATTTTAGTTGATGAGTTTAATGGAGAATGGATATTTATATAATCTTCCTTCACTTGCTCGTACTGTTGCAACAATTATAAGCACCATCGAATAAACGCTTAATAATATTATAAGTAATATTCCTACCAATAAAAATATTAGTATAAAGCAAATAATGCCAGCTATAATTAAAGTAATCTGAAAATTTAACGATTCTTTTGCATGAGCTGCAACAAATGGAGATTCGTTTTTCTTTATAATATAAATAATTAGCGGAGCCAAGATGGGCGCCACAAAAGTTAAGATATGCGATAATAACGCAATTGTTTTTTCATCCTGAGTTGGAGTATAATCAGGTAAATAATCTGAGCCTAATAAATCAGCCATAATTGAAATTTTAATTTGAAAGTAATTCAATTCACAGACATTTCATAGCCTTTATTCAGTTCTTTTTTACAGAAGCTTTATGCATTTGCTGAATGAAGCCCAGCATGGCATTCATATCTTTTACATTATCTACTACCAACAGAAAATTTTTAGCTACTTGTTTTAATCTTGCTTTATTAGTTCCTGTTTGTAAAAAGTTTAAAATATTTTTAAAAGTATCTGATTCAAAAAATGGGGAATCATTTTTATTAATGAAATAACAACGCAATGTTTCACTTTTTAAACTCATTTTTTCAAAACCCAAATCAACTGCCAACCAACGACATCGAACAGTTGTAAATAAATCTTCCACTTCTTTTGGCATGGGTCCGAAACGATCTAAAATTTCAGTATGAAAATTTTGTAACTCTTCATCATTATCGCAATTATCTAATCTTGAGTAAAGTGATAATCGTTCTGTTATGTTTTCAACATAACTATCAGGAATTAAAATTTCTAAATCAGTATCAATCGTGCAATCATTTACAAAATCATCCTGCTTAGAAATTTCTTCTTTAAACAATTCTTTGAAAGATGTTCTTTTTAATTCGCGAATAGCTTCATTTAAAATTTTCTGATACATTTCAAAACCAATCTCTGCCATAAAACCACTTTGTTCTCCGCCTAACATATTTCCTGCACCGCGAATGTCTAAGTCACGCATTGCAATCTGGAAGCCACTTCCAAGGTCACTGAACTGTTCTAAAGTTTGTAATCTTTTTCTTGAATCGGATGGTAATGTGCTTAATGGTGGTGCCACTAAATAACAAAATGCTTTTTTATTACTGCGCCCAACTCTTCCGCGTAATTGATGTAAATCGCTTAATCCAAATTGATGTGCATTATTAACAATAATGGTATTTACATTCGGAATATCAACACCGCTTTCAACAATATTAGTGCAAACCAATACATCATATTTTTTATCAATGAAATCTAAAATTCTTTCTTCTAGAGTATCTCCTTCCATTTGTCCGTGTGCAAAGCCAATACTTAAATCCGGACATAATCCTTGTATCATCGAACACATTTCAGGTAAACCTTGTACACGATTATGAATAAAAAAAACTTGTCCGCCTCGTTCTGTTTCATAATAGATTGCATCACGAATAAAATCTTCATTAAATATTTGAACTTCTGTTTGAATCGGTTGACGATTTGGTGGTGGCGTATTAATAATACTTAAATCTCTTGCTCCCATTAAACTAAATTGCAAAGTGCGTGGAATAGGCGTGGCAGTAAGCGTTAAGCTATCTACATTTGTTTTTAAGAGTTTTAATTTTTCTTTATGTGCCACACCAAATTTTTGTTCTTCATCAATAACCATCAATCCTAAATTTTTAAATTTCACATCTTTTCCTAACAATCCATGTGTGCCGATGATGATATCAATTTTTCCTTCTTCTAATTTTTTAAATGTTTCTTTTTTTTCTTTGGATGATTTAAACCGATTCACATAATCCACCGTTACAGGAAAATCTTTGAACCGTTCTTTGAATGTTTGATAATGCTGATAGGCCAGGATTGTAGTTGGAACAAGCACTGCTGCCT
>CAILAF010000391.1 GCA_903832075.1 uncultured Chitinophagaceae bacterium | reverse complement strand
GAAAGAACATTATACAGGAAACTAAAGGAATACGATATTGATGATCTTTAATTAATCTAAACATGAAATACAAATCAAAAAATATATTACTTTATTCGGCTTTATTAGTTTTTATATTCTCATTTTCATCATGCGGTATTTATAAATTTACGGATACTTCATCAATTGATTATAGTATAACAAAAACCGTTAAGATTGATTATTTTGATAATAAATCTCCCGGGTATAAAAATCCACAACTCAGTCAATTGCTGACTGATAAAGTGCAACAAAAAATAATTTCGCAAACCAAACTTCTCCGGACTAATAATGATAATGCCGATATGCAAATCAGTGGATATATTTCAGATTATTCTGTAACTACTTCTGCTATTTCCTCAACACAAGCATCGACTAACCGTTTAACAGTGGGCGTTCATTTAATTGTAAAAACAAAACCCGATAATGAGGCAAAAACTTATGATGTGAGCAGAAGTTTTGATTTCTCTGCTAACTTATCTTTACAGGAAGCCGAAGGAACATTATTAACACAGATTGTCAGTAATTTGACAGATGATATTTTTAACCGTATCTTTTCAAACTGGTAATCAATTTGTATTTTCAACCAATGAATGCTGTAATAGAAAAAGCTTTATTTCATCTAACGCATAACGGGAACATTGCAGAAGCAAATGTTGATGAATTAAAAAATCTGTCAACAGAGTATCCTTATTTTGCGACAGCACAATTTTTATTAGCTGCAAAAATGAAAAAGGATGATCATTTTTTGCATGATGCGCAATTACAAAAAGCTTCTTTGTTTTTTAATAATCTGAATTGGTTACATTATCAATTACATGGTGATCATTATCAAACTGAAAATAGTTTTATCAAAAAAGATGATCAAATTTCTAAAACTGCTTCAATTGATGAAAGTGAGTCTCCAGTTGAGTTTTGGAAAGAAGAACCTATTCGGGAAACTAATATTGGAACAGAACAAGAACCATCCCCTACATTTTCATACACAAATCCTATTACTATTCCAACAATAGAAAATGTGAGAGAAATTCTGAACAAAATAAATAATGTTGAAGAAAAAAATGTTGAGCCTGAAACTTATCCTGAAACAATAAAAGAACCTGTTCTTAAAGCAGAAGAAACTTCTTTAAAAACATCATTACCAAATTATTCAGATGCGTTTAAAAATTCTGTTCCAAATACAGAAGAAGAACATATTCAGGAAATAGCCCCTAGAATTTTTGCTTTTGATTCTTATGAAAATGAAAAGCAAGAAAAAAAATTATCTGATATTTTAACTAATCAATTAGCTGATTCAAATAAACCTGTTGATAAAAATGCGAAGCTTGAATTTGAGATGGAACCTTATTACACGATTGACTATTTTGCATCGCAGGGCATTAAAGTTGATCTTACACAGCAACCTCAGGATAAGCTTACACAACAATTGCTTACATTTACCGATTGGCTGAAGAAAATGAAGAATACAAATCCAAATCCACAGGATTTGGGTACTGACCCTGAATTGGAGAAAGCTATTCATGGAATTGCCAATGCATCCAATGAAGCAAGAGAAATTGTAACAGAAACAATGGCTGAGGTATTCGTAAAACAAGGCAAAGTTGACAAGGCTGTTCAGCTCTTTATAAAATTAAGTTTTTTAGAACCTGAAAAATCAGCTTACTTTGCCGCCAAAATTCAACAATTAAAAGGACTATAAAATGAGTATTCTGTTTTTGATTTTGATCGTAGCAGCCTGTGTGGCTTTAGCGTTTATTATTTTAATTCAAAACCCAAAAGGTGGCGGATTAGCAAGCAATGTTGGAGGATTGAGCAATCAGTTTATGGGTGTAAAGCAAACCACTGATGTTTTAGAAAAAGGAACATGGACATTTGCAATTATTGTTGCATTACTTTCTATTTTCTCTACCTTCTTCTTTAGTGGCAAGCAAACTTCAGACACATCTATTTTGAACAAAGTAAACACAAACACAAGCGCACCTGCACCACAAAATGCTGCACCAGCTAATACAGTTCCGGCAACACAACAACCAAATAAATAATAACTATTTATTTAAATAAATTATTCCCTGTCTGATTATTTCTGACAGGGTTTTTTATTACCTTGAATTTTATGAAGAAAATAATCACATTCATTTTCATTCTTATCATTTTCACTATAAGTATAATTGCATATTTGGCGTTAAGTTCTGGAACTTCATTTGATGAAAAGAATAAATATTTTATCGTTGAAGAAAATAAAACAGATAAAGCTTCAATATTAGAAACATTAGAGCAGAATCATATCATCACAAACACAACTGTTTTTTCTTTTATTGCATCATCCTTAAATATCTGGGGAAAAATAAAGCCCGGAAAATACGAAGTAAAGAATAGTCAAAGTTTATTGAACATTGCTAGAATGTTGAAAAATAATCATCAGGCACAAATTAATTTGGTCATTAATAAAGTGAGAACAAAAGAAGAATTAGCAAAATTAATTGGCAAAAATTTTTCTTCAGACTCTTCAACAGTCATGAAATTCATTTCATCAAATGATTCATTAAATGCATATCATGTTGATACTAATACTGCTTTCACTATAATAATTCCTGATACTTACACATTTTATTGGAATACTTCATTAAGAAATATTTTCAACAAACTTTATTCAGTCAATGTTTCTTTTTGGGAAAAAAATGATCGAATTAAAAAAACAGAAACAACTGGATTAACACAGCAACAAGTTTATATTTTATCATCAATTGTTGAAGAAGAAACAAATATTGCAGAAGATAAAGGATTGATAGCAAGCGTTTATATGAATCGTTTAAATAAAAACATGCTATTGCAAGCTTGTCCAACAATTAAATATGCAATGAAAGATTTTGCATTAACTCGCATCTATGAAAAATATTTAACCAATCCATCACCTTACAATACTTATCGTAATAAAGGTTTACCGCCGGGACCAATTTGTACACCATCCCCCAAAACAATTGATATAGTTTTAAACGCGCCTAAAACAGATTATTTATTTTTTGTTGCAACAAGCGATTTTAGCGGACATTCACATTTCAGCAACAACTTTGCAGAACACAGTCAATATGCAAAAGAATATCAAAAAGCTTTGGATATTGAAATGTCGAAAAAGAAAGAAAATGAAAAATGAGAAAGATTGAACGCATTATATATTCATCTACGCCTGTTGCTTTTATCATTCGCAAAAGTAAACACACCAGCATTCCCGGCTTTCAGAAAATTCCTTTGTATGATGTAACGCGTTTCTTTTTTCAACAAATAAAAAAAGTAGGATTGAATGAAAGAGCTGCTGCTATTTCATTCAACTTAATTATGGCATTGCCTGCAGCATTATTGTTTTTATTTTCGGTAATACCATATTTACCTGATGCACAAAATTTTCAAAAACAAATCCTTAATTTATTCAAAGACCTCACACCCAATTCAAATAGTTATACGCTTATCCAAAATTTATTGAATGATCTTTTTAAAAAGCATGTTGGTTTGTTTTCGTCAGGTTTTATATTAGTTATGTTTTATTCATCCAATGCAATGATGGGCATCATCAGAACATTCGATAAATCAATTAAAGAAACAAAAGGATTTTTTTTACATCGCCGTCTAAGAGCATTACGATTAACATTGATTTTAATTTTATTAGTTATCGCATCAGGGTTGGTATTGATTGGTCAGGAACAATTAGCCATATTGTTGAAAGAATTATTTATGATGAAAAGAAAAGCCAATATTCCATGGTGGGGAGGCATAAGATGGTTTATTATTACCGGTATATTTTTTTATAGCGTTGCATTGATATACAAATTTGCACCATCGGTAAAAAAAAGATGGAATATATTATCGCCGGGTTCAATTCTCTCAACGCTTTTAATGTTATTAGCAACTATTTTGTTTTCGTATTGGGTTAAAAACTTTGCGAGTTACAATAAAGTTTACGGTTCAATAGGAACTGTATTAATTCTTATGGTTCTGATATATTTCAATTCGTTGATTTTATTAATTGGATTTGAATTAAATGTCAGCATTACTTATTTAAAAGCTGAAGCAGAAAAAAGAAATCAACAAGAAATAATTGAAACAGGAAAAAAAACATAAAGTTTATGGAATAAACTTATTACTGCATCTCATAAAAATCTATTCACCAAAACCAGCATTATGAATAACCATAAATTCATTCAAAATTTGCTTGTCATTTTAGTTTTTTCGTTGAATGCTTACTGCATTTATGAAGGAATTAAATATCACAGTTTTTTGGGAATTGTTTTAGCTATAGGCAGTATCGGTGCATTAATGTATTGTCTTCGATTACTAAAAAAATTAAGGGAATCTGAAGAAGAATAACCAATTCAGTAAAAAGCTAAAATTTGGTTTGATTACTTATTCATCATTATCAATGAATCCCCATTCGTTCAGTAATGTTTCCATTTTATCTGTTGGCAATGACATTTGTTGATAATGACCTGCATTATATTTTTGACGATATGCTTCATAAATACTTACTGCACATGCCACAGAAATATTTAAACTTTGAATAATGCCCATTTGAGGAATAATAAAATTACCATCAGCTAAATTTCTTACTTCATCACTAACACCTTCATGTTCATTACCGAAAATTAAAGCAACACTTTTTGTAAAATCAATCTCGTATAAACCAATCGCATCGGATGAAAGATGAGTAGTTAGGATAATTGAATAATTTTTTCGTAATTCCAGAAAACATAATTCAACATTATCAAACTGGTGAATGCTTAACCATTTCATAGCGCTGCTACTGCTTTTAGCACCAAATTTTTTATGCCTCGGAATTTTGGTATTAAGAATATAAATATCCTGAATGCCAACAGCATCGCAGGTTCTCATAACAGCCGAAATATTATGCGGGTCCTGCACATTCTCCATCACAACCGTTAGATTTGCCTGACGTTGTTTTAATACTCGTAATAATTTTTCACT
>CAILAF010000390.1 GCA_903832075.1 uncultured Chitinophagaceae bacterium | reverse complement strand
TGCCAATTCAATAAAAATAATTTGGTGTCGTTGCCAGTAAGAATAGAAGTCACAGAAATAATTCATCGGACAAACAGAATGGATTCTATCATAAAATTTCAAACCTCGCCCGACCAAATTAATATAAATTATCCATCTGTTATTTCTGTAAATTCAAATGGTATGATGACATCAGTTGCACCTGGTATTACCGATGGAACAATTAAATTTAAAAACGCGCAACAACCCTTTTTTTCAGCTGTTGCCTTCAATCTGCAAAGTAGTTGGGGTAATGGTAATTTAAATATTTGTTACCCGACTTTATCAAACCAAATTGGCTATTTTAATCTTTATGGTATGCCTTCACCTTTTCCTATGGTAAGTATTTCATTGGTAGGATGCAATAATAACCAGCCCTTATTAAATCAATATGGACTATGGAATTGTGGAGCAGCAAGCGTTCCCAGAGTGGAGGGGTTTTATTTAAACGATGGTACTATTCAATTTATTCGTTGGGGATTCGATGGACTTGGTTCTAAACCTTCAAATTCTTGTGTTTTTTCAAATTCAAATATTCATTTTAATGATTGCAATAAATCAATAATGGATGCAGTATATTTAGATGATAATCATATAAAAGTTGCCACCAGTTTCGGAGATCAAATATTAACGAGAGGTTCAGGTGATTGTAATGGTGGATCTACTGGAAATACTGGCTGCACGGCAGACAGTTTAGCACTCTTGAGCATACTGACAAACGGTAACAGTGCTACATGGATCGCATCCACCTGCGAAACCTGTGATTATGGATTAACTACAATCACATTCAATAAGAATTTTACAGGTACCTTTACTGAAAAAAAACCTTTGAGCAACTCAGGTAGCCATACATTTGCCATGAAATGGCAACTGACTGCTGGGGATAATAATTGTTCATTTACAATTGTATATTCAAATACAGATAGCTGGACTAGTAATGGACAAACAGTAGCAGTTGGAGATGCAGGTGATATAATAACAGTAAAAAAACCTTATACAGGAAATGTATTATATGATACTTATGCTGCAAGTGGTGGATGTAGTAATTGCAGTGCAACCGATTATTATTTAACAAAACAATAAACCTAAAACTGAATTTATTTTATACAAATAATTGATGGGAAAAGTGTGGTGAACAAAAAAGTTGTGTTGTAGTAGGTGTTAATTGAGAATTGAAAGTTGAGAATGGGATTTAAAATTCACAATTAAGAATGTAGAATTAATAGTAGCAGGATGCAGTGGCAGTAGGCGGTTTCGGGGTTGGCAACGTTCTTTTTACCTTAGACCTACGCGCATGGCGAGGCCTAGCGTTTATCATACAAAAAGAATTGTGCTACACCCCGGGTTAGCGACTGCGGTTTACACTATATTTTTCCATCTGTTTAATCAAGTATTTTTTTTTACTATAGAAAATAATTTTAGTATGTCTGATTTTGAAGTTATATAATATTGTTTTTCATGTGTCCAATTAGAATCATTTTTAATGAGAAATAAAATTCTTGTTATAGGTGTTGTAGATGCATTTTTTCTACAACTTATGATATCAAAATAAAAATGGAATTATTCTCTTAGTCCGTTTAGAATATGCAGCATACTCGTCATAAGCCACCAATAAAAACTTTTCTTCTAATATCATTCTCACAAATAATCCTCCACTAATTAAAATAACTGCTGCAATTGTTTCAATAAATGGATAAGAGATTACTGTAGCCCAAAAGAAATAAATGATGGCGGCATATATTGGATGTCGAAGCCAACGATAAGGACCACTCGTTACAAGTTTACCTTTTGTAGTATTTGCTGTAGCATGAAAGCTCCGGAGTCCAAATGTAATACGTGCCCTAATCATAAGTACCACAGAACAAAGTTGAATAGTTATAGTAATTGGATTAATTGAAAAAATGTAATTTTTGTTAAATAAAAAAAGTATTCCAAGCACTGCAATTACTAAAGCAATTAATGAACTAATTTTTAAAATCATTTTATATTTTGTTTTTTTAAGTTATAAATTAATAGAAAGAAGC
>CAILAF010000389.1 GCA_903832075.1 uncultured Chitinophagaceae bacterium | reverse complement strand
CCTTTGGAAGTGAGAATGGGTAAAGGTAAAGGTAACCCTGAGTTTTGGGCTGCTGTGGTAGAACCGGGTCGTGTATTGTTTGAATTGGATGGAGTGACTGCCGAAGTTGCAAAAGAAGCATTGGATTTGGGTGCACAAAAATTACCTATTAAAACAAAGTTTGTAATCAGAAGAGATTTGCAAGCATAATTATAAAAATAATTGCAATGGCTAAGAAACAAGATTTTAATAAGAGTCTAAAAGACATGAATGAAAATGATTTGCAGGCGAGGATTCAGGAAGATTCACTTCGTTTGAAAAAACTTGAATTTGCTCATGCAATCTCTCCATTGGAGAATCCAATGAGTATTCGTGGCCTAAGACAAGATGTTGCCCGTTTAAAAACGGAATTACAAAAAAGAAAGTTGGCTTAATAAACCAAATAAAAAGTAGACAATGGTTGAAAGAAATTTGCGTAAAACAAGGATCGGTGTTGTAACCAGCGATAAAATGGCAAAGACCATTACAGTTGCTGTTGAAAGAAAAGTAAAACATCCGATCTACGGAAAATTCGTTAAGAAAACCACTAAGTTCCATGCTCATGATGAAAAGGATGAGTGCGGTGTTGGTGATGTAGTGAGAATTATGGAAACTCGTCCATTGAGTAAAACAAAACGGTGGAGATTAGTAGAAGTAGTAGAAAAAGCGAAATAATTCCTTTGTTTTATAATTGATAAAACAAGTTCAAAGAACTGTAAACTATTTAAAATGATTCAGCAAGAAAGCAGATTAAATGTAGCTGATAACAGTGGAGCCAAAGAAGTACTTTGTATAAAAGTGCTTGGTAACAGTGGTCAGGACTATGCAAAGATCGGAGATAAGATTGTTGTTACAGTAAAAGATGCCATCCCAGCAGGTGGTATCAAAAAAGGCACTGTATCAAAAGCTGTTATTGTTCGTACTAAAAACAAATTGCGTAGAAAAGATGGATCTTATATCCGTTTTGATGACAATGCTGTAGTATTATTAAGCAATACAGATGAACCTCGAGGAACACGTATTTTTGGGCCAGTGGCAAGAGAGTTACGTGATAAAGGATATATGAAAATTATATCATTGGCACCTGAAGTACTTTAGTACAAATGTTCAACGCAATTTGGTTGAGTTAAGAACAAACAGCTGATAATAAAAAATAATTTCCCGAAAGGGATTGATAAAAGGGTAAACAAAATGAGTACAAGATTTAAACCCAAGTTTAACATCAAAAAAGGGGACACAGTAGTTGTGATTACCGGTGATGATAAAGATTTGAAGAAACCACGCAAGGTTTTGGAAGTAATAATTGACAAGAGCCGTGTGGTTATTGAAGGAGTAAATATAGTTACTAAACATACTAAGCCTTCTGCGCAAAATACCAAAGGCGGTATTTTAAAAGTGGAGGCTCCTATTCATATTTCTAATGTGAAATTATGGGATGCCAAAGCTGGTGCCGGTGCAAAAATTAAACGTGTAAGAGAAAATGGGAAATTAGTTCGTACATCAAAAAAATCAGGGGAGGTAATTAAATAATGAGTACTGTAAAATACACTCCGAGATTAGCAGATAAGTACAAAAAAGATGTAATACCTGCTTTAATGAAAAAATTTGCTTACAAAACTGTAATGCAGGCTCCAAAGTTAGAAAAAATTTGTATCAACCGAGGCGTGAATGGTGCTGTGAATGATAAGAAAATGATTGATGTTGCTATTGGTGAATTGGAACAAATTACTGGACAGAAAGCTGTTCCTACAGTGAGCAAAAAAGATATTTCCAATTTTAAATTGCGTAAAGGAATGCCTATAGGTGCAAGAGTTACTTTGCGTGGTGAAAAAATGTACGAATTCTTAGACAGATTGGTTTCTGTAGCGCTACCACGTGTTCGTGATTTCAAAGGTATCAGCGATAAAGCATTTGATGGTCGTGGAAATTATACTTTAGGTGTTACTGAACAAATCATCTTTCCTGAGATTGATATTGATAAAGTGAGTAAGATAACAGGCATGGACATCACATTTGTTACAACTGCTAATACAAACGAAGAAGCTTACGAATTGTTGAAAGAATTAGGAATGCCTTTCAAAAATTTTAAAAACAATTAATTAAAATAATAAGATGGCAAAAAAATCAATTATAGCCAGACAAACGAAACGTGAAGCATTGGTGGAGAAATTCACCGCTAAACGCAAAGAATTAAAAGCTGCAGGAGATTATGCTGCTTTAGATAAATTGCCTAAAAATGCATCACCTGTACGTTTGAAGAACCGTTGCCAATTAACCGGACGTCCTAAAGGATACATGCGATACTTTGGTTTGTCAAGAATAATGTTTCGTGACATGGCTTTGAACGGAAAAATTCCTGGAGTGAAAAAAGCAAGTTGGTAATAAAATTTTAGAACTGATTTAATTTATTTTATATGATGGTAACTGATCCTATAGCAGATTTTTTAACGAGGATTCGTAATGCTCAGTTGGCTGGCCACAGAATAGTGGAAATCCCTGCTTCTAATTTGAAGAAAAGAATGACTGAGATATTGTATGAACAAGGTTACATCCTTAAATACAAATTTGAAGATGATACAAAACAAGGCTTAATAAAAATAGCTTTGAAATATGATCCTCAGACCAAACAACCTGCGATTCGCTCTTTGGAAAGAGTTAGTCGTCCAGGTTTGCGTCAATATGCAAAACCTACTGAAATTAAAAGAGTAATTAATGGACTAGGTGTTGCGATAGTTAGTACATCAAAAGGTGTATTAACAGATAAGCAAGCGAGAGCACAAAATGTGGGTGGTGAGGTTCTTTGCTACATTAGCTAATGTAGTGTATTTAGATAATTTGGTGATGTGATAATGGCATCAATTATCAAGAAATAAAGAAGAAAATTTAAGCCTTCTATACGGTGGCTGAACACTTCTAAAAATTGTTATCAAATAATCGAATTATTAAATTATTAAATTAAGATTATGTCTCGTATAGGTAAAAAACCGGTTTCAATTCCAAAAGGTGTAACAGTTACTGTTGGTAGTGATAATGTTGTTACAGTAAAAGGATCAAAGGGTGAGTTGAAAGAAGCAGTTGATCGTGATATTATTGTTGAAGTGAAAAATAATGAAGTTGTATTTACCAGACCAACTGATCAAATCCGTCATCGAGCTATGCATGGTTTGTACCGTGCATTAATCGGCAATTTAGTTAAGGGTGTTACCGAAGGATATAAAAGAGAATTAGAATTAGTTGGGGTGGGTTTTAAAGCAGCTAATCAAGGAAATGTTTTGGATCTTTCCTTGGGATATTCTCACAATATCATTTTTGAAGTTCCTAAAGAATTGAAAGTAACTACCACTACAGAGAAAGGGCAAAATCCTAAAATTTTTTTAGAAGGAATCGATAAGCAATTATTAGGTCAGGTTGCAGCTAAATTGAGAGGCTTGCGTAAACCTGAACCTTATAAAGGAAAGGGTGTGAAATATTCCGATGAAATTTTAAGAAGAAAAGCCGGTAAAGCAGCTGGTAAGTAATTGAATAAATAATTTCTTCCGGCAGAATCGGAAGATGCAAATAGAAATACAATGAATAGCAAATTAGTTCAAAGGCAGAAAATTAGATATCGTATCCGTAAGAAAGTTGCGGGCACAAAGCTAAAACCGCGTCTGTCAGTTTTTAGAAGTAATGTTGAAATATATGCGCAGTTAATTGATGATGATAATGCAGTTACTATTGTTGCAGCATCGTCGAGAGATAAAGATATCACTGCACAAAAAGTGACTAAGATTGAGAAAGCAAAATTAGTTGGTGCTTCAATTGCACTAAAAGCTAAAAATGCAGGAATTGAAACAGTTGTGTTTGACAGAGGTGGAAACTTGTATCATGGTCGTATTAAAGCTGTTGCTGATGGTGCAAGAGAAGGTGGTTTGAAATTTTAATTACTAACAATCATTAATTGTAATATAAATGTCTAAAGTAGAAAATAAAATAAAAGCTGGTGGCGACGTTGAGTTAAAAGAAAAAGTTGTTGCTATCAATCGTGTAGTAAAAACTACAAAAGGTGGTCGTACGTTCAGCTTCTCAGCATTAGTGGTTGTAGGAAATGAAAATGGTGTTGTTGGACAAGGGTTAGGCAAAGCAAAAGAAGTGCAAGAAGCCATTACAAAAGGGATTGAAGATGCTAAAAAGAATTTAGTGAAAGTTCCTATCATGCATGGAACTATTCCTCATGATCAATTAGCAAAAGCTGGTGCTGCAAAGGTTTTGATTAAACCAGCAGCGCATGGAGCAGGTGTAATTGCCGGTGGTAGTATGCGTGCAGTGTTGGAAAGTGCAGGAATAACAGATGTATTGGCTAAAAGTTTAGGTTCTGCCAATCCTCATAATGTGGTTAAAGCAACTATTAAAGCATTAACTTCTTTAAGAGAGCCAATTCAAGTTGCTAAAACACGTCATATTAAATTAAGTAAAGTATTTAACGGATAAACTTATTTGAAATTTCAAATTTCAAATTTCAAATTGATTATAATGAAGAAGATTAAAATAACTCAAATTAAAAGTGGTATTGACAGATCTGAGCGTCAAAAACAAACTTTGATTGCTTTAGGATTGAAAAAAGTTAATGCCTCTAAAGAAGTTGAAGCAACTCCTCAAATTTTAGGAATGGTTAATAAAGTAAGCCATTTGGTAAAAGTTGAAGCGATAGCTTAGTTATTTTAAATTTTAGATTTTGAATTTTAAATTAGAAGTTTT
>CAILAF010000388.1 GCA_903832075.1 uncultured Chitinophagaceae bacterium | reverse complement strand
CTCAATTAAATCTGCCAACCATTTATGTAATTGAACAATATGGTGGAATGAGTGCAAAGCAAATGGAAGGATTTTTTGCTACAAGAATGCAAGACCAGTTTTTATATATTAATGGTGTAAAAAATATAGAAAGTAAAAACATACAAGGTCTGTCTTTAATTAAAGTGACTTTTTATGAAAATACAAATATGGCTGAAGCATCAGCTCAGTTAGCATTACAAGTAAACAGAGCTTCTGCTTTTTTTCCTCCCGGTGCTTTACCTCCACAGGTTATACGTTTTGATGCATCATCATTACCGGTAGGTGAATTGGTATTTAGCAGTAAAACAAGACCATTAAACGAAATATTCGACTTGGCTTTAACACGAGTAAGACCATTATTTGCAACAGTTCCAGGCATGTCGTCAGCACCACCTTTTGGTTCTAATGCAAGAACAGTTGTTATTAATGTTGATCCTGAAAAATTACGCAGCTTCAATTTATCGCCGGATGAAGTTGTTGAAGCAATCACTAAAAATAATTCGATAACACCTGCGGGTAATTTGCGTGTTGATAATACTATGTATGTTACCAATATTAATTCATTAGAAAGTAAAGTAAAGGAGTTTGAAGAAATACCTGTAAAAAGTAATGGAGTATCATCCATTTTTGTTAGAGATATTGCAAGAGTGGCTGATGCAACTGATATTACCGTTGATTATGCTTTGGTAAATGGCAAACGTTCTATTTATATACCGGTTGTAAAAACAGCCGATGCATCTACATGGGATGTTGTTCAGGCATTAAGAAAAAAATTGCCTGAAATGAAATCATTATTACCGGATGATGTAAATATTAGTTACGAATTTGATCAATCAATTTTTGTTATCAATGCTGCAAAGAGTTTAATGACTGAAGGAATACTTGGAGCAATATTAACAGGATTAATGGTTTTACTTTTTTTACGCGATTGGCGAAGTAGTTTAGTTGTGATCATCACTATTCCTGTTTCAGTTTTAAGTGCTGTATTTTTTTTAAAATTAGCAGGTCAAACAATTAATATAATGACGCTAAGCGGTTTGGCTTTATCCATTGGAATATTAGTTGATCAGGCAACGGTAACGATAGAAAATATTCATCAACATTTAGAAATGGGAAAAAATAAAAAGCAAGCAATATTAGATGCTTGCGAAGAAATTTCATTTCCATTATTATTAATATTGCTTTGCATATTGGCAGTATTTGCTCCTTCACTTATAATGACCGGTGTTCCAAAAGCTATGTTTCTTCCTATTTCATTATCTATTGGATTTGCAATGATCATTTCATTTGTTGCAGCACAAACTTTAGTTCCGGTTATTGCTAATTGGTTATTGAAAAGTGAAATGTATCAATATCACCACAACAAAATTCATGCACATGCCGGATTGGCATTAGACGAAAATGAGATTGCCGAAATAAATAAACATAAAAAGGAAGATGAAAAAAATTTGAGTGAAGATGGATTCTTTCAAAAATTAAAAACTAATTTATCAAGCAGATTAGAAAAGTGGATGAAGAAAAGAAAACTGATTGTTGTAATTTATTTTTTATTGGCTTTTACAGCTGCCGGAACTTGTTTTGTGATGATAGGAAAAGATTTGTTACCTAAATCAAATAATAAACAATTACAATTAAGAATTAAAGAACCAGATGGAACAAGATTAGAAATAACAGAACGGGCAACAAAAAGAATATTAGATATCATTGATTCAACTGTTGATGGAAATGTTGCCATCAGTTCTGCGCATGTGGGCGTTATTCCAAGCAATTTTGGTGTTAGTAATTTATACATCTTTTCAAGTGGAACACACGAAGCTTTAATTCAGGTTAACATTGATGAGAAATATAAAATGAAAATTGACGAGTTAAAAGAAAAATTACGTAAAAATATATCACAAAGTTTTCCGGAAATACGCATTTCATTCGAGCCAATTGAATTAACTGAAAAAATAATGGCGCAAGGTGCTTCAACACCCATTGAAGTTCGTGTAGCAGGTAAAAATGTACAGGATATTGAAGCTTATTCAAGAAAGTTAAATGATAAAATGAAAGCGCTTTCATTTCTGCGCGATGTACAAATTGCACAGCCTTTGCATTTTCCTAATATTAATATAACTGTAGACAGATTGAAACTTTCACAAATGGGTTTATCCATTGAAAATGTTTCAAAAAGTATTACTGATGCAACTTCATCAAGTAGGTTTACTAATAAAAATTTATGGTTAGATGATAAAACATCTTATACTTATCAAACACAAGTAGAAGTACCGGAATACATTATGAATTCTGTTGAACAATTACAATCAGTTCCATTGGTTAAAGAACAGTCAAGACCAGTTTTAGCCGATGTAGCAAAATTTACGATTGATAGTTTACCTGGTGAATATGACAGAAGTGGTCCGAGAAGATTTGTTACTGTTAGTGCTAATGTTTATGGAAAAGATTTGGGTGCAGCTACAGTTGCAGTAGAAAAAATAATAAAAAATTTAGGCGAGCCTCCTACAGGCTTAATTACAGAAGTAAAAGGAATGTCATCTTTACTTACCGAAACATTAGATTCATTACAAAATGGATTACTTGCAGCAATTGTTGTAATACTTTTATTATTAGCGGCCAACTATCAATCATTTTGATTATCCATTGCGGTTTTATCAACGGTGCCGGCTGTTTTATTAGGTGCCATGTTATTGTTGTTGGCAACCGGTGCAACTTTAAATCTTCAATCTTATATGGGAATTATTATGGCTGTGGGTGTATCAGTTGCCAATGCAATTTTAATTGTAACCAATGCAGAAAAATTAAGATTAGAATATAAAGATCCATTTAAAGCAGCAACTGTTGCAGCAAGTATAAGATTACGTCCGATATTAATGACAAGTTTAGCAATGATAGCAGGTATGATACCAATGGCAAGTGGTATGGGTGAAGCAGGTGATCAATCAGCACCATTAGGTCGTGCAGTTATTGGAGGCCTTGCTGCATCTACATTTGCGGCATTATTCATTGTGCCGTTAGTGTATGGATGGATTCAGCAAAAAAAATCATTTAATAATGTTTCATTATTACCCGAAGATTCAAATCAATAAAATACAATTATGAAAAAATATATTTCAATCGTTACAATCATTTTAATTTTTGCATCCTGTGCTCAAGAGAAAAATGAAAAACAAAAAGATACTAATGAAAAAACAGTTGCGCAATTTCAAACAACTTTATTAGAAAAGTCTGCATTATCAACTATGATAAAATTGCCGGGACAATTAGCAGCCTTTGAGGAAGTAAGTATTTTTCCAAAAGTAAATGGCTATGTAAAATCTGTAAATGTAGATATTGGATCGAAAGTTCATGCCGGACAATTATTGATGGTACTAGAAGCACCTGAATTAGTGCAAGCATCCTTGCAAGCAAAAGAAAGATATGCAAGAGCGAAGTCGGATTTTGCAATTGATAAAGATCGTTATCAAAGATTATCAGAAGCTTCTAAGACGGCAGGTGCTGTATCTCCGTTAGATATTTCTTCTGCACAAAATAAAATGCAGGCAGATAGTTCTCTTACCAATGCCGAAAAAGCAAATTGGCAAATGCAGGAAACAATGTTATCTTATTTAAATGTTACTGCACCATTCGATGGAATCGTTACTGAAAGAAATGTGCATCCCGGTGCATTGGTAAGTAACGCAACGAAAGATAAACCCATGTTAGAATTAAAACAAATTTCCCATTTGCGTTTGCAGGTAGATATTCCTGAAACAATTGCAGCACAACTAAAAGAAAAAGATACTGTTTCATTTTATGTGAATGCATTGCCAGGAAAAAAAATGATGGCGCAGATTAGTAGAAAAGCGATGAATATTTCTTCTCAATTACATAGCGAAAGAATAGAAATGGATGTGTGGAACAAAGATGGAGTTTTATCTCCCGGAATGTATGCAGATGTAATATTAAACAGTAAAGGGAATGTTCAAGCTTTTACTATACCCAAATCGGCTGTAGTTACATCAACTGAAAGAAAATATATTTTAGTAATAAGAAATGGTAAAACAATAAAAGTGGATATATCAACAGGAAATGAAACAACGGACAAAATTGAAATTTTTGGGAAAGTTGAAATTGGAGAAAAAATTATTACTAATGCGAATGATGAAATAAAAGAAGGAATACAAGTGAATTAATAATATTCCATGATACATATTGGAAAAAGAAACAGCTATTGTATAATAGCTGTTTCTTTAGCTATGTTATTGCAAAAAATTTCTTTTGTACAAGCTTTCCATAAATAATATCCACCGGAAAGATTAGATACTTTTTCAAATCCATTTTGCTTTAAAATTCTTTGAGCCAGATAACCTCTTAACCCTGCTTCGCAATAAATATAAATTTGTTT
>CAILAF010000387.1 GCA_903832075.1 uncultured Chitinophagaceae bacterium | reverse complement strand
GAAATGATTTATAATTTAATTATAGGGATATTGCTTTTGATAGAGATTGGACTATTTATTTTACTTGCAGTAATAAATGCAAATACATTTGGCAAGATTAGAATTTTAAAATTGTTTTTTCCTTACAGTGAATTCAAGCTTTATCAAATCAATGCTTCGGAGGATTATATCAAAAAAGTATTAAGATATAATAAGCATTTATATGGCTTTTTGATAACAACATCATTAATAATTGTTTTAATTTTCATCGTTTATTTTCTATCTGATGGCGTTTAATTATTTTTTTTAATTAAACGCCTGCAAATTATTTTTCTAAATTATAAAGTATATATTTTTGCTTTATGGATTCAAACATTCCAAATAGTTCAACAAAAGTTTCGGATAAAGAAGATATTATTGTTTTAACTGAAACAAATTTTCCATTTAGCTTAATTGTTTGGAATGATGAGGTGAATACTTTTGAATGGGTCATTGAAACATTGATTGATGTTTGCGGTCATTCTGAAGAACAAGCAGAACAATGTGCTTTGTTCATTCATACCAAAGGAAAATATGCTGTTAAATACGGTGATTACGATACTTTGAAACCAATGTGTGATGCTATTACAGAAAGAGGCATCGGCGCAACCATCGAAGAAATGGCAGTTGGCAAATAATTTTCTTTGCAAACTTCAGATTCTTACATTAAACATCATACATCTTACATTTGTTATATGCCTTTACATATTTTAGATGAAAAAATATGGTTCCCTCCAATTGAAGAAGCTATGCCTGATGGATTATTGGCAATGGGCGGAGATCTAAGTACAGAACGAATTTTATTTGCTTACAAACAAGGCATCTTCCCATGGTATGATGGTAATATTCCTTTATGGTGGTGTCCTAATCCAAGATTTGTGTTAATACCGGATGAATTGAAGATCAGTAAAAGCATGAAAACTGTTTTAAATAAAAATACTTTTCATTTCACTATTAATAAGGCATTTGAAGATGTAATTCATTCGTGCAAAAAAATTGATAGAAAAGATCAAGATGGTACATGGATAAATAATGATGTTGAAACTGCTTATATAGAACTGCATAAACAAGGTTATGCGCATAGTGCCGAAACATGGTTTAATGACGAGTTAGTTGGTGGATTATATGGGTTAAGATTAGGAAAAATATTTTTTGGTGAAAGTATGTTCAGTAAAAAAACAAACGCCAGTAAATTTGCTTTTATTAACTATGTGAATGTATTAATAAAAGAAGATATAAAGTTAGTAGATTGTCAGGTTTATACTGAACACTTAGAAAGTTTGGGAGCAAAGATGATTATGAGAGAACAGTTTTTGCAAATACTGCATCACTTTATTTAACTACCGGTGCCATACATTTTTTCTACTTCTTTTACAATGCTTTCAATATCTTTATCAGCACCTTTAGCATCATAATTTTGTTTTAAACTTGTTCCAAAGAAAAATGCAATAGATTGATATAAAACTGCATTAAAACTTCCTTTGTATTCATCTAAAATTTCATAACAAGTATTGCCAGTTTGACGATCAATCAATTTCATTAAAACTTTCCCCTGATAAATAGAAAGATTAGTTAGCTTACTCGTAAATTCTTTTCTCAAATCTTTTTCTCTTGAACGAATGATTGCCTTTCTTTCTTTTTTATCATTTACTCCAACCAACTTTGCATTAATCTCATTCATTATTTTAGAAGCAATTCTTGCATAAGGATAAGT
>CAILAF010000386.1 GCA_903832075.1 uncultured Chitinophagaceae bacterium | reverse complement strand
TTCTTATACTGAATCTGTAAATTACATTAACAGTAATTATTCAAAAATAGTCCCAGCTAGTGAGAAAGAAATGTACTATTGGACATATGGTCTTGAAAAGCTAATTGAACTATACCAATTATTGCTTCAAGAAAAAATGATAGAAGAGAATACTGCATTTGTTGAATCATTTACCGATAAAATTGTTTCTCCAAAAAATCGAACAATCTGGAATATAGAACAGACTTCCTTATTTACCTTACTTTATTTCATTTTCAAAGAGGAATTAATTTTTAATAGTGAACAATTAGGTACAATATCTTTTTCTCTATTTAAATTTAAAGACAAAAACAAAACTATAAATACTACAAAATCCTCCTTTCTAAAGTTTGCAGGTCGTATTAAAAAACCATTATACGTCAAGAAAAAACAGAAAGCAATTTTTAAAATTATCTCCTCATTAGAATTAAAATAAAAGCTTAGTAATAAATAAACAGGCATAGAAACAGGCATAAAATTATGCCTGTTTCTATGCCTGTTTTTGCATATTTCTTCTTTGAAGTAGAAGCTTTCATTGTGACCTTTACATCACTATGCCGCATATACTTTCTACAACAGAGCAGATGCAAGATTTCATCACCCAAGCGGTTGCGATTGGGGTCGAAAAAATCATGCCTGCCATTCAATCAAAATTAATGGTTGAGGCTAAGGAAGTTTACAATTTGATGGAAGCTGCTAACTATTTGAACATGTCTCACCACACTTTGCGTAAGAAAGTAGACCAGTGCAGAATCACTTACATCCAAGATGAGCGGACAATTCAATTTCGTAAAAAACACTTGGACGAATACTTAGATATGTTTACTAAACAAATTCAACATCGGCATGCAAATTTTCAATCAAAAAAATAATGATTATGAGAAAAGCAACAGCAAAAAATACTTTCCAAAGCACTACAGAGGTTAAAAAAAGAGTCTCCCATCGAATATACCCTCAAAGGCGCTGTTTAAAACCAGATTGCCAAGTCTTGTTTACACCGAGATACAAACAACAAACCCATTGCTGCGACCAACACAGAATCGATCGTAACAATGACGCCAGAACTACAAAAGATTTACCTGGAAAAATGCTTGAAAAGACTTTTCAGCATAATCAAAGAGTTTTAAAGAAATTGTATGCTGCCTGCATAAGATTAAACACCACTTCAATACCATACGATTACTTAAGCATTGAAGAATATAATCACGAGTGCTTCACCAATAGAACAATTAATGAAGTGACAAGGGTTCATGTTTATTGGTGCTACCATTATGGGATTGAGAGAATTAAAGACACAAGAAATTTCATTATTCATTACCGTGAAAACCTTTAAAAGATGGCAACACTAAAACACCGACCGCTTACATTTGACGAGTTCTATTTCATACCCCCACTAACTGTTACAACCGCAACTGACACATCCTTTCTATCACAGGGAGGGATTGTTAAATCAGTGCCTGCTTTGCCTGCAATTGCAGCAGATATATCAAAACCTGTTTTATCCAAGCCAACTGCATCACAAAGCATCGGAAATTTCATCTATAATAATGGAGTTGGCTTGACCCTAATAGCTGTCGGGGCAACTCTCGTTGCTATAGCTATTAAAAACTCTCCTCCCATTGTCCCCCGCAGGTTGAGGAATAAAAGGTAACAGCTATACTCCCTCGAAATGATATTTGATAAACAATTATCGGCCTGCTGAAGATATTTATGGCAGGCCATGTTTTTACCAAGAGTCTAATAATTTACTTAACCAGATTTTACACTAAAATATTTTCTTTTCCAGCACCCCCATTAAGTGGTGATTTTTACTATACTCCTTCGTGCTTACTATATAGTTTTATTACAATGAATGATTGCTGGCAAATAAACCTCTTAGAGCATGTTCTATAAAAATTCAAATACCAACTTCATTTATTTCTTTTCAGATACATTTAAAAAATGTATAAAATTCAATTATAAATCTATACGCATCAATACGAATCAGTTTACATCAATACACTTCTATATAATTACGTGGAAATCAATACATTTCATTACAAATAGATGCACAACTTGAAGGAACGATTTT
>CAILAF010000385.1 GCA_903832075.1 uncultured Chitinophagaceae bacterium | reverse complement strand
CGACAAATGATGTAAAGAAGAATAAGTGGTAATAGGACGAATATTGGCAAACAATTGTAGTGCTTTACGGATACCCAACAAACCCTGTTCTGGCCTTACTTTGGCAGTGGGGTCATTATCGTATTTAGGATGGCCGATAGCACCAAATAAAATAGCATCACTGTTTAAACAAATTTCAATTGTTTCATCCGGTAATGGATTTCCTGTTTGATCAATGGCACATGCGCCCATCAAACAATAAGTGAAATTAAATTCATGATTATATCTTTCTGCCAATGCATTTAATACACGAATTGATTGTGCTGTTACTTCCGGCCCAATTCCATCTCCATTAATAATTGCAATATTTTTTTTCATAGAATGTATTTATGCTGCTATAAATTTTCGGGATGATTTTTTGATGATTTGTTTTCCATCTTTTAATTCAAGTATATGCTGAATGCAAGCCGGAATTTCATCATTATAATGACTTATATAAATGATGGTCGTATTATTTTGATGAAAAATATTATCAATCAATTCAATAAATTGTTTTGTATGTTGTTCATCCAATCCCTGGCAAGGTTCATCCAAAATCAATAATGGCGGCTGTTTCACCAATGCTCTTGCCAATAAAACCCAACGTTGTTGGCCGGTTGATAAAAATGAAAGCGGTTTATTTTTTAAATCATTCAAATCAAAATAATTCATCCAATCATTTACTGCTTTTTGTTGTTGTGCATTTAATTTTTTATACAATCCCATTGTATCAAAAAAACCTGAAGCAATAGTTTGTTCAATAGTAATGCCTGTATCAAAATATTTATGTAATTCGGGAGAAACAAATCCAATTTTTTGTTTGATATCCCAAATGCTTTCGCCTTTTCCTCTGCGTTGATCAAACAAATAAATTTCATTGGAATATGCTTGTGGATTATCGGCAGTTATTAAACTTAATAAAGTTGATTTGCCGGCACCATTATGCCCTTTCACTAACCAACATTCACCGCTGTTTACTTTCCAATTAATTTGGTGAAGAATTTTTTTCTCACCATATTGTACAAGTACATTTTTCATTTCAATCATTGTATTGAATGAATGAAATGCCTTGCTGAAAGGAATTTCAGCGGAAAAGCCGGTATGATATTTATAAGATGGAATAAAATTTTCTTTCTCAACAAATGAAATTAATCTTCCTTCTTTTAATTCAATCACATGTGTGATGCATGCTGGCAATTCTTTTTCATCGGTGATTAAAATAATCGTTGTTCCATTTGCTGCTTGCTCATTAATTATTTGATGTAAAACTTTTCTTGATGTAATATCTAATCCTGTAAAAGCTTTGTCAAATATTAATACTTGCGATTGCTGCAATAAAATTTTTATGAGCTGTAATTTTTTTTGTTCGCCATTCGATAATTGAATTAATGGAGTATTACTGCGATTTAATAAACTAAATTGTAACAATAATTTTTCAACATGATTATTATTTGCATGTAATTTATTTAATGACGCTGCAACAGTAATGGAATCTTCCGAATCGCAACTATTAAAACGTTGCTGATAATAGAAATCAGAGATATTAGATAAATTTTTCCATGATTCATTATGTTCGGCAATGACAACTTTTTGTTGCAATGAACTATTGTTGACATAATTGATTTCTATATTCCCTTTATAAAAAATTTGTTTAGCGATTGCTTTTGCCAAAACAGTTTTGCCGCTTCCTGAATGACCCGTAACAGCAATATGTTGCTTCGATTCAATACTGAATGAAATATCCTGCAACACTGGTTTTCCGTGCTGTTGAACATTTACATTTTGTAATATGACAGAAGGCGTATTCATTAGTTCAATGAAGTTTCAAAAACTTCAATTTTATCTTTAATGCTTAATAAATAATCAATATCATCATATCCATTTAGTAAGCAAGTTTTTTTATAATGGTTGATTTCAAAACTTTCTGGTTGATTGGATTCAATTAATTTTATAGTTTGTTCTTTTAAATTTATTTCCAATTCTGTTGATGGATTTTTCTCAACAGCATTGAATATTTCATTTAAAAAATCATCACTCACAATAACAGGCAATAAAAAATTATTGAGTGCATTATTTTTAAAAATATCTGCAAAGAAGCTACTCACT
>CAILAF010000384.1 GCA_903832075.1 uncultured Chitinophagaceae bacterium | reverse complement strand
GGTGAGTATATGGACAACACTTTTCTCGATGGATTTATTGAAGGTTCGTGGATGACAAAGCATAATGGAAAATATTATTTGCAATATGGTGCGCCCGGAACAGAAATGAGTGGTTATGCTGATGGTGTTGTGGTAAGCGATAAACCAATTGGTAGTTTTTTCAAACCGCAATCAGATCCATTATCATTTAAACCAGGTGGTTTTGCACGAGGTGCCGGACATGGTGCAACGTTTATTGATAACAATAATAATTATTGGCATGTAAGTACGATTGGAATTTGCGTTAAAAATAATTTTGAAAGAAGGGTTGGTATCTGGCCGGCAGGTTTTGATAAAGATGATGTGATGTTTTGTAATACTTCATTTGGAGATTATCCGCATTATATTCCTTCAACAAAGCAAGCAGGAGAATTTACAGGATGGATGTTACTCAATTATAATAAACCGGTAACTGTTTCGTCAACATTCGGAAATTATAATGCTAACAATGCTGTTGATGAAAATATAAAAACTTATTGGAGTGCAGCAACTGGTGATAAAGGAGAATGGATTCAAACTGATCTGAGCAATGTTTCAACTGTGAATGCCATACAAATAAATTATGCCGATCAGGATGCAGAGTTTTTAGGAAAGCAAACAAATATTTATCATCAATATAAAATGTATTATTCTCTTGATGGAAAAACATGGAATGTGTTGATCGATAAAAGCAATAACAAAACTGATATCCCTCATGAATATGTTGAATTGGAAAAACCTGTGCAGGCAAGATTCATCAAACTGGAAAACATTCACATGCCAACAGGAAAATTTGCTATCAGTGGTTTGCGTGTATTTGGAAATGGGAATGGCTCAAAACCCAATGCTGTAAATAGCTTCATGGTATTACGTACAGAAAAAGATAAACGTAGTGCATGGATACGTTGGGCACCATCAAATGATGCTTATGCATATAATATTTATTATGGAACAGCTCCTGATAAATTATATAATTGCATCATGGTGTATGATGCAAATGAATATTGGTTTAAAGCAATGGATAAAAATCAGACTTATTATTTCACCATCGAAGCTATCAATGAAAATGGTGTATCATCAAAAACAAAAATCCTTAAATCAGAATAAAAATGAGAATCATGAAAATTTTTAGAAACATCATCATTATTATTTTAACTGTATTTATTGTTAATGCAAATGCACAAATAACAAATGGAAAGATGAATGCATTTGTAAATAATCTGATGAGCAAAATGACATTGGATGAAAAAATAGGTCAATTAAATTTAGTTACACCGGGTTCTGATATTCCAACAGGTTCTGTTGTTAGCAAAGGAGTGGAAGATAATATTCGCAAAGGCAATGTTGGTGGAATGTTTGGTGTGATAGGTGTTGATAAAATTAAGAATGCACAAACATTAGCCATCAAAGAAAGCAGATTACATATTCCATTAATTTTTGGTTCAGATGTTATTCATGGTTATAAAACAACATTCCCGATACCATTGGCATTATCATGCAGTTGGGATATGAATTTAATTGAGAAAAGTGCTAGAGTTGCTGCAACAGAAGCATCGGCAGATGGATTGTGTTGGGTATTTTCTCCAATGGTTGATATTGCCCGAGATCCTCGCTGGGGAAGGATTGCAGAAGGTGCAGGTGAAGATGCTTATCTCGGTAGTCAAGTTTCAAAAGCAATGGTCAATGGTTATCAGAACAATAATAATTTTGATAATACTTCAGTGATGGCATGTGTAAAACATTTTGCATTATATGGTGCTTCAGAAGCTGGAAGAGATTATAACACAGTTGACATGAGTAAAGTGAAAATGTATAATGATTATTTGCCTCCATATAAAGCAGCTGTTGAAGCTGGTGCCGGAAGTGTAATGAGTTCATTTAATGAAATTGATGGAATTCCGGCAACAGGAAATAAATGGTTACTAACAGATTTACTTCGCAAGCAATGGAAGTTTAATGGCTTAGTTGTATCAGATTATACTGCAGTCAATGAAATGATTGCACATGGTATGGGTGATCTACAAACTGTATCAGCATTGGCTTTGAAAGCGGGGATGGATATGGATATGGTGGGAGAAGGGTTTTTAACTACAATAAAAAAATCTTTGAAAGAAGGAAAGATAACTCAACAGGATATTAATATTTCGTGCAGAAGAATTTTAGAAGCAAAATATAAATTGGGTTTATTTGATGACCCATATAAATTTCTTAATGTAGCAAGAGCATCCAAAGAAGTATTATCATCTGATAAAAAAAATATCGCAAAAGAATTAGCTGAACATTCTTTTGTTTTATTAAAAAACGATCATCAAATATTACCATTGCAACAACACGGAACAGTTGCATTAGTTGGACCATTAGCAAATGATAAAAAAAATATGTTAGGCACTTGGTCGGTAAGTGGTAATTCTGATTTTGCTATTCCGGTTATTGATGGAATAAAAAATATTGCAGGCAATAATGTAAATATTATTTATGCAAAAGGTGCAAATATTTCAGACGATGCAGATTTTATAAAACATGTAAATGTATTTGGAGAAGAAATAACTGTTGATAAAAAATCTCCTGAAACATTATTACAAGAAGCTGTTGAGGCTGCTAATAAAAGTGATGTAGTTGTTGCAGTAGTTGGTGAAGCAGCAGATATGACAGGTGAATCTGCAAGCCGCTCTGACATTGGATTACCTGCCAGTCAACAAAAGCTAATTGAAGCATTATCAAAAACAGGAAAACCATTGGTATTAGTTGTAATGGCTGGCAGACCTTTAACTATTGAGAAAGAAGTAGCTTCTGCATCATCTGTTTTATTTACATGGCATTGCGGACAAGAAGCAGGTAATGCAATTGCAGATGTTTTGTTTGGAAAATATAATCCTTCAGGAAAATTATCAATCACATTTCCAAAGAGTGTTGGACAAATTCCTATTTATTATAATCATAAAAATACAGGCAGACCTTGGGATGGCATTGAAGCACCAAAATTCAAATCTGATTATTTAGATATTTCCAATGAACCATTGTTTCCTTTTGGTTTTGGTTTAAGCTATACTAATTTTTCTTATGGTAAAATAAATCTAAACAACACAACTGTTAAGTCAAAAGAAAAATTAGAAATAAAAGTTACTGTTACCAACACCGGGAATTTTGATGGCGAAGAAGTAGTGCAATTATATGTAAGAGATTTAGTTGGAAGTATTACCCGACCGGTAAAAGAATTAAAAGGATTTCAAAAAATATTTTTAAAGAAAGGACAAAGCAAAGAAGTTTATTTTACTATATCTGCAAATGATTTAAAATTTTATAACAGTAATTTGAATTATGTTTTTGAACCCGGCACGTATAAATTTTTTATAGGTTCAAACAGCACAACTATAAATGAAGCTGATTGCATATTTCAATAATCATTCAAATAAGTATCATTGTTTGAAGGTCAAGCAAATCATAGCATTTGCTGCATAGAATATAAATACTATACAAATTGAGCGGCAAAAGAACGCCAAGCAGTTATATACTAAAATTATGAGTTGCCATTGTGGTATTTTTAACAGAAAGTATCAGTTGGGGGTAAAGTGAACTAATTGCATGCAATGCTCCACAAAACCCAATGCAAATGTTGGGAAATAAATAAAAATAAAATTCTTTCAATAATTTATTAAGCCACTTGATTAATTTCGGGTGGCTTTTTAATATATTAATTATGAAGAAATACTTTTTTATCATTCTTGCTGTTATACTATTTCAATCAGCAAAAGCAAATGTTGACACTATTTCTATTTACAGCAATGCAATGCATAGAAATTCAAAAGCCGTTGTTATTAAACCTTCAAATTATAACGATCAAATAAAATTTCCGGTTGTGTATTTATTACATGGATATGCAGGTGATTTTAGTAATTGGATAAAATTAGTTCCTCAATTGCAAAAATGGGTGGATGAATTTAAATTGATAATTGTTTGTCCGGATGGTGCTTATTCAAGTTGGTATTTTGACAGCCCGATTGATTCATCATATAAATACGAAACTTATATTGGCACAGAAGTTCCTGCATATATTGATGCACATTATAAAACGATTGCTAATAGAAAAGCGAGAGCCATTACGGGTTTGAGCATGGGTGGACATGGCGGTTTGTTTTTAGGATTTCGACATCAAGATATTTTTGGCGCTTGTGGAAGTATGAGTGGCGGCGTTGATTTAATTTCTAATAAAAATAGATTTGATGTTGTTAAAAGAATAGGTGATACTATTCAAAATGCTGATAACTGGAAAATTTATTCAGTCATTAATGTAATAGAGAAATATCCCAAAGATTCTTTGGCAATTATTTTTGATTGCGG
>CAILAF010000383.1 GCA_903832075.1 uncultured Chitinophagaceae bacterium | reverse complement strand
TATACAGTAAATGCTGCTGTTGGTGTAACATCCTGTCCGAAAGCTTTTATTGCAATGGATGTTTTATAAAGTTGTACGCCATTATTAAAAATGG
Organism: uncultured Chitinophagaceae bacterium; assembly: GCA_903832075.1. GTDB lineage: Bacteria > Bacteroidota > Bacteroidia > Chitinophagales > Chitinophagaceae > CAILAF01. Next base: position 6,966 of record CAILAF010000383.1, on the reverse strand, counting down.
TAAGCATTACATTAAAAGGATTACCATAAGTATAAGTGTGCGTTGTTACAGCACCTGTACCGGTTGTTCCATCACCATAATCCCAATTATAAGTTGCTGTACTCGGTACACCGGTAATGGCAGCACTACTGAAAGTAAATATTTCATTACCTGGCGCACATGGACTTGTAGAACTTGCAAGGATACTTCCTGCAATTACATAAGTAGCAGGAACAGTAACAATAGCAGAAAACGATGCTGTACAACCAGAACTTGAGGTTGCTTGCAAATTAACCGTATAATTTTGGTCATGCGGAACAGCGGGAAACACATGTGTTGTTTGTACTAATGTGCTTGTTGCACTACCATCCCCAAAATTCCAAATCTGACTAACAATAGATCCATGATTTACTCTTGAACTACTATTGAAATAAAAGGTTGTTCCACCTTGCGGTGTAGAGTAAAAAGAAGTAATAGGTGTTACATCCTGACCAACACTGGTAATATTAACAGATGGAGTTGCTAATGTAATATTATTATACACCATTACTAATTTAACTGTATAATTATTGGCGTACTGATAAGTATTTGTAACAATACTATCTGCTGTACCTGTTGCAGTATTATTATCACCAAAATACCAGGTATAAACTGTTCCCTTAGGAACACCTTTTGCTGTACTGGTAAAAGTAAAAACTTCATTACTTGGTGCACAAGGAGAAGAAGAGCTATAATTAATACCTACATTAGTTAGTGTAATTGAAGTACCATTACTTCCACTACCTCCGCCACTTGTAGGAGGTGCTATTGGTGTTGGTGCAGGATTACCAGTTCCTGAACCTGTACCGGAACCTGATGAACCATTACCACCTCCGGAACCGGGTGTTGGTGCAGGTGCAGTAGTTCCACTTCCGGAACCAGAACCTGAGCCTGAAGAACTTCCTCCAGAAGAACTTGAACCGGAACCCGATGTTGTTGTGCTTGTTGTACTGTAATCAATATACTTAGTGCAGGATATACCAAACCCTAAAAGAATGAGTAAAATAAAAAATAAAGATTTTGTCTTCATAATTTTAAGGAATTGGATTAGCTTTTCAGCAACCCAAAATTAAACAAACCTTGGATAATCCAATATTAATAAGTGATTAACGAAAAAATAGTCTGTTTGTTATACAGTAATAGTATAAATGATAGCTAATACAATTAGTTTGCTGCCTTAGGCTATTATCGTTTATTATTTTATTTCAATAAGCTATTCATTGCTTGGCATCCTTTCATATTTGCATATCTGCACATCTTCCTATTACTTTGCAACACTATGACACAAGAACAAATTAAGAATATGAGGGACAGAGTAAGTGTCCTGAGGAGGTTTCTTTGACTACGATAACAGGAACCAAAAAGTAGAAGAAGACAAACAACTCTCTTTATCGCCGGGCTTTTGGGATGATAATGTTCGTGCTACGGCAATCATGAAAGAAATAAAAGTGAATGAGTATTGGTTGAAGTTATTCAATCAAGTAGAAAGTGCTGTAGAAGATTTTGCCGTATTATTTGATTTTTGGAAAGCCGGTGATGCAACTGAAGAAGAAACAAAAACTGCTTACGATACTGCTATACAACTAATCGAAGACGCTGAATTTAAAAGTACTTTAAATCAACCCGAAGATGAATTACCTGCAGTATTACAAATAAATCCGGGAGCCGGAGGAACGGAAAGTCAAGATTGGGCGGAAATGTTATTACGTATGTATCGCATGTATGGAGATAAACAAGGTTGGAAAGTAACCGAATTAGATTTTCAGGAAGGAGATGGTGCAGGTATTAAAACAGCAACACTTCAATTTGATGGTCCATTTGCTTATGGTTTTTTAAAAGGAGAAAGTGGAGTACATCGTTTGGTACGTATTTCACCATTTGATTCCAATGCAAGAAGACATACTTCTTTTGCAAGTGTGTTTGTTTATCCATTGATTGATGATACCATTGATATCAATGTTAATCCTGCTGATGTGGAATGGGCATTTTACAGAAGTGGTGGAAGCGGCGGACAAAATGTAAACAAAGTTGAAACTGCTGTAAGACTAAAACATATTCCAAGTGGATTTATAGTTGAATGTCAGCAAGCAAGAACACAAGGAGAGAACAGGGAATTGGCAATGAAGATGTTGAAGAGCAGATTGTATGAAGAAGAATTAAGAAAACGTCAGGAAGTATTGAATGCAACTAATGCAACGAAAAAGAAAATAGAGTGGGGAAGTCAGATAAGAAGTTATGTATTTCATCCATATAAGATGATCAAAGATCATCGAACCGATTATGAAGTTGGAAATATTGGTCCGGTAATGGATGGAGAAATTGATGGATTCATTAAAGCGTATTTAATGCATGAGAAAGAAAAAGATTAATCATCTCATTTAATCATTGATCTATTTTTCTTTTCAAATTGTAAAAAAACATATCCCGCAATCATTGCTATCAATGATGCTAATAGTACAGATATTTTAGCAACATCTTGTTTTGCTGTTTCGTTAAATGCCAATGTTGAAATAAAGATGCTCATGGTAAATCCAATACCTGCAAGCATTCCGGCACCAATCAATTTATGCCAATCAACACCCGATGGTAATTCTGCAAATTTCTTTTTTACTAAAAAATAACAAGCACTAAAAATGCCTAATGGTTTACCAAAACATAAACCTGCAATAATTCCCCAACTTAAAGTATTGCTCAATGCTTGTAAACTATCTTTTGGAAAAATGATAGCAGTATTTGCCAATGCAAAGATTGGCATGATGATAAAATAAACAGGTATATGAATTTTTAATTCAAACTTTTTTAATAGATCAACAGGAATTAGAAAAGCAAATATCACACCCGCAACAGTTGCATGAATACCTGAGTTGAACATGCAATACCATAATATCAATCCTAATATTATTTGTATAATTCCAAAAGATGTTTTTCTTTTATTAAGTAACAACATCAAACCAACAATAATTGCACAGCATAATAAATAAATGAAATGAATATCTCCGCCATAAAATAATGCAATCACTACAATTGCTCCGAGATCATCAATAATTGCTAATGCAGTTAAAAATATTTTTAGTGATACAGGAACACGTTTACCTAACAAAGAAGCAATACCTAAAGTAAATGCAATATCTGTTGCTGTTGGAATAGCCCATCCTTTCATATAATTACCACCAAGATTAAAAATTGCAAAAATGATGGCAGGTATTATCATACCACCAATTGCAGCAACGATCGGTAATAAAGATTTTTTAAAAGAAGATAGCTCACCATTTACCATTTCTCTTTTTATTTCCATGCCTGCTAAAAAGAAAAAGAATGCCATCAAGAAATCATTGATGATTAATAATGGAGAATTAGGCAAGGATAAAAATAAAAGATGTGCATGATGATTGTTTGTTCCATCAAAACTAAAATTCCAGACAGGCAAATAAAAATCAGCAGTTATAGAAATGTTTGAAAGTAATAATGAAATGAAAGTACATGACAATAAACTGATACCAATGGCACTGCTATCATGTAAAAATGCTTTTAATGGATTAACAAAATGCCTGAATATCCGAACCATGAGTGAAAGATACAATACTCATGCAAATAATTAATTAGTAAAAATATCTACTTTACTTTTCGGACGAAGATTATCTAACCATTGAAAATTGCGAACGCGTAAACCTTTATGATCTACTTGTTTCATTGGAAACATTGTTCCGTTTAAATTATTAATCAATTTAACTCTTTCTGCTTTCCCGTTTTCAAAATGAACTTCTATCACATCGGATGTAGATTTATTTACACCAATGAATTTCTTTTTTTCATCGGTTGCATAATAAATATTTTCTGCCGGACTTCCTTTGGTTCTTAATGAATCTATTCTTCCATCTTTAAACAATCCATTGATGGTATTTCCTTTTACCTGATTAAAATAACCTTCACCTTCTTTACTAATGCTCATTGCATTTTCAAAAACATATAATCTTTCGGCTTTTCTATTTTTTGTATATAAATAAATTGTATCACCTGTAATTTGATTTTCTTTTGACCATGCAATTGGATTAGTAAATAAACGAAACGCTGAATCTTGCAATGAATAAAACATACTATCTGCCACAGCTTGTAAAGAATCGGAAAAAATTCTTACATGATGATAGGCTTCAAAATAACGATCATTACTGCTATCATTTTTTTCTATCATTGCTTTTAAATAAGCAGTATCTCTGATCCAAGAAACTTCTCTGTTTTTTTTAAGATCGGATATTTTAGCAGCAAACAAAGTATCGGCAGAAACAAAAATGGTATCAGCTTCTTGTTTAATAAATAAGATAGGTTTTTGTGTAGCCAAAAAAGAATTGTTCTTGTTATTTACTTTAATACTATTTGCAATTATATCAAATGCGCCGGAAGTATCTTTACTTCTGTACACTGCATTGCCACGAAAATCTCCGAATCCTGATTGATCATCAAATGCCATTGAATCGGCTGTCATGGTATAAGTGCTATCATCAATAAAAGAGCGTTTATTTAATACTGCAGATTTTTTCTTCAATTCATAAAATCCATCTCTTGTTGTAATAATTCTTTTTCCCTGAATAATTTTTGTTTGGCAAAGAAAAGTGGTTTTATCTGTTGAAATATTATATAATAAAGTATCGGTATAAATTTTAGAACTTGTGTCAATCAAAACAACTTTTTGTTTAAAATAAACATCTTTTGTATCACCATAATAATATCCTTCTTTACTTGTTAAAACAGTTTTGCCTGTTACTAATTTCCCCCCGGTTAAATAAGTGCCCATTTTTAAATTAACATCATACTCCAGTTCATTAGTAGTTAAGGTTCCTTTTTTATCAACTAATTTTACTTTATCTTTTAAAAAAGCTTTTTTTTCTTTGCTGATATATTTCAAGTATTGAGAATAAATTTGAATACTATCTGCATCATTGATATGCACATTGCCAAAGGCTTCCAGCGTATTGTCCTTTTGATTTATAACGATACTGTCTGCTTCAAAAACAGTATTATTTTGTTGCACTTTAGCTTTACCAACCAATGCAATAAATTTTCCTAAAGAATCTCTGTCAAGAAAATCATATTTCTCACTACCTAAGATGATGATTGTTTTACCTGTATTAATTGTATCGGCTACTTTTTGTTGTGCATGCAAAACAGAAGAGGATAGTAGAAACAAAAAAAAGTAGAACTGCTTCATTAAAAGATAAAATTATTATTTGTGTGTAGAATCAAATGCAGGTTCAGTTAATGGACCTGATTTATCTTTTCTTCCAAACACAGAAATATTTACATACCGTTTAGGATGTACGCGAAGGTCATCCATTAAAGTATTCGCACTTCTAATTGTATTGTTAAGATTATTGTACAGCGATTTATCATTTACCAATAAACCTAAAGAACCATTGGATGAATTTACTTTGTTCAATGTGATATTTAATTTTTCAACAGCAGATTTTAATTGTGTAACAGCTCCATTGATATCGGCTTTAGATAAATTATTTGTTGTGGTTTCTACATTACCAATCATTTTAGTGATCTTATCATTATTATCTGATAAATTTTTAGTGAAACTGTTTATATTAATCATTGATTGAGTGATAGAACCATTTTGTTTATTTAACATAGTTTCTATTTCGGCTGATGATACTGTTAAACTCGCTGTTGCTTTATTTAAATTAGCAATTACTTGTTGCAAATTATTCTTTGTATTAGGATCGAAAACGGTATTTATATTTTTTAATACATTATCCAATGACTGTAAAGTTGTTTTTAATTGATCGGCAATTGGTGAAATTTTATTAGTTAAGTTTCCAACCAATCCTAATGAGTTGGCTGTTTTTAAAGTATCACCTGTTTGCAAATAAGTTGTTGAATCGCCTAATTTAACATCAATGCTTGGTGTTCCTAAAGGATTATCAGTAATAGATGCAGTTGAATTAACAGGAATATTGTAAGCTGTCTTTAATTTAATGGTAACAACAATTTCTCTCAAATTAGCATCGGTATTTTCAATTTCAAAAACGGTACCTACATTAAATCCATTTATATAAACAGGATTGGATACCATAATGCCTTTAGCATCGGTATATTTTGCATATAAATAGTTACCGGTTTTTAATAATGTACGTCCTTTTAAAAAATTAAAGCCTAATATCATCGCTGTGATGGCTATGGCTGTGAGTGCACCAACTTTGGTTTCGTTCGATACTTTCATATTGCAAAACTAAGGTTTCTTCTTTTGCAGAAAGAATGGAAATGTTGAGAAAAAGCGAAACTATTTGTTGTTTGTGGTTTTATTAGATTTATTCAATTTGCTTTCAATAGAGAATTTATATCTTTTAATTGCATTGACAATTGAAGTGGCAATTTCTGTTTGTCCGGTTTCGCTGTTTAAATAATCTTCCTCTTCCGGATTTGAAATAAAACCTGTTTCAACTAAAACTGCAGGCATTGCTACAGCTTGCAAAACCCAGATCCCTACTTTACGTTGCTGTGCTTGTCTATCCACACGCCCAAGCTTTACAAATTCATCTTGTATAGTTAAAGCAAGATTTCGGCTTCTTTCAGCATATTGTTCTGTCTTTAATGAAATAGCTAAAATTTCTTTTGGGTCATTAAAATTTCTAATTTCTTTTGCCATAGAGCTATCAATATAGATATCCTCGTTTTCACGCATGGCATCTTCTTTTTCATCATTTTTATCAATTCCCCAAATGTATGTTTCAGTTCCTTTAGCGGGATTAGGTGTTGTCCAAGTTCTATACTGAGGAACTTTCTTGGTTACTTTTTTCCCTTTCCTTTTTACTGTAACAGTTTTATAACCTATTAATTCACTATGTTTCTGAGGAGTTGCATCGTTACAATGAATGCAGATAAATAAATCACCTTTGGCAGCATTAGCCTTACTGGCTTTTACTCTTGGGTTATCAAAAAAATCTGATG
>CAILAF010000382.1 GCA_903832075.1 uncultured Chitinophagaceae bacterium | reverse complement strand
CTTCACTAAAACAATTTTGTTTTGTGATAGAATGAATTGTTTTTGATTTTTCAGAAGCATTTGCTTCAATAGTGTTATGTGGTTCCGGAATATCAATATCAATTCCTGCTTCTTTTAATGTGATGATTTGAAAAATATCTTTCAAAACATTTCTTATTTCACTTACTTTATATTGATTATTAGTAGCAAATATTAATGTTGACATTGTAGAATTATTAAACACTAAACATTTTTTTCAAACTCAACCATAATTTACTTTTTTCCAATTTGGCTTCTTTTGATTCGCTTAACATGTTTTGTAAAGATGGTGCCAATAAAAAAATACAATTATTATATTTTTGCATTTGGTAATGCGGAATAGTAAAAGGTAATTGAATGGATGCAGCAGTTACATCAAACAAAATAAAAAATGCAGGAGATAATTTTTCCTGCACTTCTTTATACGAAACAGGATGGTTAAAATAATTAATAATCGCAACATCCGATAAGTTCATTTTACAGGCAGAAAGAATAGAAGATAAAAAATTCAGCCATTCATCTCGTAAATAAACTGCTCCGGAATCATTCACTAAAATAGTTACATTCTTTTTGTTCTCACCAAAAAACCATTTGCTCGATTCTGGTGCAAAGCTTTGTTCAGTATGGGTTTCATCAGATAATACGACCAAATGATCTTTATATAATTCGGCTAAAACAAAGTCAGGTAATTGTAATTTTTCTAATTTCATGGTGTCATTCAAATATTAACACTTGTTAGTTTTTGAAATTTAGTTTTTATTTGCATCAAATATACTATTTATGATAGCAGCAGTTGATATCAATGTTACTAAAGTTGAGCACAGTAAATTGAATGATTTGAGTTTGGAAAATATTCCATTTGGAAAATATTTCTCTGATCACATGTTAGAAGCCGATTATGAAAATGGTGAATGGAAAAATGTTGAAATTAAACCTTATCAACCATTGGTTATTGAACCATCGTTAATGGCATTGCATTATGGTCAATCAATCTTCGAAGGAATTAAAGCATATAAAGATGCTGATGGAAATGCTGTTGTATTCAGGCCGTATGATAATTTTAAACGTTTCAATATTTCGGCAGAAAGAATGTGTATGCCTGCTGTTCCCGAAGAAGTTTTTATTGAAGGAATGAAACAATTAATTGAATTAGATAAGAATTGGATTCCTAATAAAAAAGATCATTCATTATATATTCGTCCGTTAATGTTTGCAACGGATAATATGATCGGCGTGAAGCCATCTGATTCTTATAAGTTTCTGATTATGCTAAGTCCTACTGGTCCTTATTATTCAGAGCCGATGAAAATTTATGTAGAAGAAAAATATACACGTGCAGCACCCGGTGGAGTTGGTTATGCAAAGAATGCAGGAAATTATGCAGGAAGTATGATTGCTGCGAGAGAAGCAAAAAAGTTAGGTTATGATCAAGTATTATGGACTGATGCATTTGAACATAAATGGTTACAGGAAGTTGGTATGATGAATGTTGTTTTCATTATTAATAATGTTGCTGTAACACCATCATTGGAAGAAGGAACCATATTAAACGGCGTTACACGAGATAGCATCATTACTTTATTGAAAGAAAAAGGAATTAAAGTTGAAGAAAGAAGAATCAATGTTGATGAATTGATTGATGCTTATAAAAAAGGATTATTTACTGAAGCCTTTGGAACAGGCACTGCTGCTACGGTTGCACTGATTAAAGAGTTAAGATATAAAGATGAAATAATGAAATTAGATTTAACAAAAGCAACAACTGCTATTGCATTAAAAAACAGATTGGATGATATTAGATATGGTAAAGCTGATGACAAATTTGATTGGTTATTTAAAATTTAAATAAACCTTAATTAGGAAAAGCCGATTCAAAATGAATCGGCTTTTTTGTTGCTTTTTCTTTGTTGCATATTTTTATAAACAAATCCAATACTTGACGAAATTAAAATGCTGAAACCGCCATCAATCGGTGCATCAGAAATATCATCTGCAAAACTAGGTTGTGCATGAACAATTGTTGGAATGCATATCATCATCAATAAAAAAATCAATAAAAATATTTTTGATTGCATATGTTTAAGTTTTATAGTTTAATGATTTTTTGAATCAGCTTTTTATCAGCTGTTTGTAACTCAAAAAAATAAATTCCTTTTGATAATTGAGATGTTGGTATCAATATTGTTCGTTGATGAGTTACATCTATTGTTTGAACTATTTTTCCATCAATATTTATAATTGTAGCAAAAGTTTTTTCTGAAGAAAGGAAAGGATTATGAATAAATATTTGATCGGTAAATGGATTAGGCAGTACAGAAAAGTTTATAGACGTAGTAGTATCAATAGCTTGTATTGCTGTTTTATAAGTAGTTAATTCAAATCTGTTATTGCCTTGTGATAAAGTATCATTAGTAATACTGAAATCATAAGTGTTTCCTTCCTTTAAAATTTGGTAAACATTTAATAATTTATCGTGTAATTGTAATTCTGTATTTACCGGAAGATTGATGGATTTAACTTGTATCGAAAAATTTCTTTGTGTGTTAGATTGAATTCCAAGTGGGATATCATTCTTTGAAAATGGTCTAACATCAATAGATAAAGGAGTGCTATCAATACTGAAACTATAAAAACTTACATCCGGATTAAACAGTTTAGTTGCATCAAGCAAATCATTTTTTGCAGATACACTATCATTAAAAAGAAATAATAATCTATCCCAAAAAATATTATCACTTCTTAATTCAAGTTCAAGATGATTGCCATTAAATTTATTCATTCCCAATAATGTTGCAGATGAGGCAGATATTGATTTGCAGTTCTCTGTAAGTTGAATGGTATTATTTGCAGAACTACTGCTTGTTTGCACAAAGAATGCAGTATATGCAGGTAATATATACGATGATGAAAAAGGATTGCTGGTATATCCACCACGAATACCTTGTGCAATATCCCAAACATAAAAATTAGATCCAACATTACTGCCTCTTGTAGTTAAACTAAGATCAATTGGTGATACATATGGATTACCAATTAAATTATAATTTGAATTTGTACCTTTTGATAAACTAATTGTTTGATTGCCGATGTTAGGTGTTCCGCTCATATCAGCTATTACATTTGATGGTATATAATTATTGCCGTCTAATCCTTCATTCTTTGCACCTCTTACTAAAATTCTGATACCTTGATATTGATTCCATGCATTATTACTTATGCCATTTGTGTTGGTAAATGAAGTCCAACCAGGATCAGAACTTTGTGCTGAATTTCCATTTGTTGTATTATACCAAAATGAAGAAGGATTATTTGTGGCAGTGTTTGTAAATCCGTTATTACTTCCGCCTGAACCTGTTATATCAATATTATCCGTTAATGCATTTAATGCAATTGAATTAGAAAAAGGGTGACTTAAAAATCTAAAAGCTCTTTTGCCCGTTAAATAAAATTGCGTGGTAATATTTCCATTTATATTTCCTGTTGTGATACCAATATTCGCAGTTCCGTTAATATCTGATTGAAGTGTAACAACATTATTTGTATTTAATGTTCCACTTGATATTATTGAACCGGATGAAGAAATATTTAATGAAGCATTAGTTCCCAAACTCAATGATGCATTATTTCCAATGTTTAAACTTTTATTAATTGAAAGAGTGTTAGATGAACTTGAATTTAATAGAGTAACATTTGCACTTCCAGAAACAATTAAATGATTAATTGTTTCTGTTGAAAGATGATCAACTTGTGTTGCACTTACTATATTAAACAAAAGAATATCATTGGCAGATGTAGAATTTCTTGCAGGAGTCCAATTCGATGAAACATCATAGTTGCTCGATGTTCCACCAATCCATGTATAAAAATTATTTGCAGGATAAGCAGCAAAACTAAAATTATCAATACCAATACCATCTCTGTTTGTTCCGTTGTTATCATCAAAGCGTATCAATAAATAATCACCATTATTCCAAGTAATATTTGTTATGGTATAAGAAATATTTTTTTGATTGGAAGATAAATTACCACTTCCCGACGATATACTTGCTGAACTAACAGCCGAACTGAAATTTAAATTTGCAATTGAAGTAAGTCCACTCTGGTTAATATTTGTAATTGATGAACCAATCAAATATTTAAACGACCAATT
>CAILAF010000381.1 GCA_903832075.1 uncultured Chitinophagaceae bacterium | reverse complement strand
TCATTAATTTGTTTACTTCTTCATTTCCTTTTATCCAAGCATCTTCAATTTCAGCATTCCAATCTTTTCCAATTCCTCTTTTTAAAGTGAATAATAAAGCTTCTGTAATGTGGTGATAATATTTAGGTGTTATTCCATAACTGGCGTAGAGTTCAGCCAAATTTTTTATTTTATCTTTCATATTGTGCAAATCCTCTAAACGAAAAATGATTGTATTTAAAAAATCAATCAACAAAATTGATTGGCTTTCTATTGAACGATTAAATACTGAAGCCAAAGAAGGATTTTTGTGCAATAGATGACCAAAGAATAAATTCCCAAGTGTAGTTGGCTCAATTTGCCGAAATACTTTCCAACTACTTTTAATCAATAAAATTTCTTTTTCAGTCATCTAAATTCAATTGAGCATATAAAAACAAATAATTAAATGCCGAACAAAAATCAACATTTAATCATTTTCAACTAATAAAAACTAATTTACTCATTAGTTTTTGTAAAGAATAAAAAAAAGCAACCATTTTAGACAAAACGGTTGCTACTAAAGTCCCCCCTGTAAAAAAATTTAAACAATTAGTTCTTGCAACAAAGCTCTACACCGAAATTTTTTTCCAATCAATAAAGAGCTTGGTTTTATCTTTTTTCCTTTATTTATTTTAAACCCCGCAACTGATGGAGTAATTATAAATTTTATTTAATTACTTATATTACCACCAACAATTTTGTTTATAATGTTATCGAATATTATAAACCTTAATAAAGTTGGTTGTATTTAGTCATTTTCAGAAAAAATCATTACCAAAACAGCTGTTTTTTAAATTAAAGCGTATATAATATCGATTAAAGTGTTAATCATAGGATATTGACCCTTAATTTAACTAAACAGATGTACAATGAACCGCATCACATTTTCTTCATTATTTTTAAACCCATATACTTGTCCACCATAAATATTGGCATGCCTGCCTGTAAAACTATTTATTGGAATATGATAATTGAATAAAACAATAAGCAAGCCCATAACCATCAAAGAAATAATCAGACCGTGTCTGAATAAATAAGGGTGGCTCTTTTTTATTTTTACCATTTTATTAAATTTTACAACACAAAAATGCAATTGAAAATAAAAAAGAAAAAACATTACTTACTGATTTGTAGTAATAATAAATTGAAGTGCATATTTTTTGAAATGAAGTGAACAGTTCATCACAAAAATTAAAAACATAATTGGCATTTACTGATGCATGATTACCTTAGCCTAATTAAAATTAATGCTATGCCATATTCAACTTTATTAACTTCTTTAGAGAACGGAATTTTTATCATCACCATCAATCGTCCTGATAAATTAAATGCACTTAATCAACAAGTGATGAATGATTTGAATGAAGTGATGAATGAAGTTTACAATAATGCCGAAATAAAATCTGTAATAATAACCGGATCCGGACAAAAAAGTTTTGTAGCAGGTGCTGATATCAGTGAATTTATTGGTTCGTCTATTGAACAAGGAAAAGCTTTAGCAAAAAAAGGACAAGATATTTTTTTTAAAATTGAACATTCACCAAAACCTGTTGTGGCTTGCGTAAATGGATTTGCATTAGGTGGCGGATGCGAATTGGCAATGAGTTGTCATTTTAGAATTGCAAGTGATAATGCAAAGTTCGGTCAGCCGGAAGTGAATCTGGGATTGATTCCCGGCTATGGCGGCACACAACGCTTAACACAATTAATTGGTAAAGGAAGATCATTGGAATTATTAATGAGCGCAAATATGATTGATGCTGCAACTGCATTACAATATGGTTTGGTAAATTATGTTGTACCACAAGAAGAACTTTTAAATAAAGCAAAAACTATTTTAACTACAATAAACAGCAAAGCACCATTAGCTGTTGCGGGTTGCATTACTGCTGCCAATGCAGTTTTTAATGAAAATGGTTTTGATATTGAAGTAACTGAATTTGGAAAATGTTTTGGTACAGATGATATGAAAGAAGGCACTGCTGCATTTATAGAAAAAAGAAAAGCAAACTTTAAAGGAAAATAAATTATTGTTCAACCAATTTCTCATCAATCAAATAAGCTTCAATACTGCTTAAATGCGGCTTTGCTTTTGAAGCATTAATCACTACAGAAATTTCTGAAACTTCTTCCGCAGGAAATATTACAATTCTTTTTTTACCAACTGTTGTAATACTTATCTTTTTTATTTCTGATCCATGATTACTAAGATGGATGTCTAATTTTTTTATCAACTGCCCAAATTGAATATCTTCTTTTAACACAATACAATTCATTTTTGTTGGTTCTTTCAAAATTAAAAAAGTAGTTACTTCAGTTTTTCTGTATGCAGTTTTATCAGAATGTTCTTTATCTAATTCCATTGCATGTTTCAACAAATTAGTTTTAAAACTTTCATCTCTTAATTTTTTAAATCCAATTAATGCAATAGAATCATTCGCATTAATCAATCCTCTTCTATCCGGCGGAACATTCAATAATAAATTAGCGCCTCTGCCAACACTCTTCAAATACAGGCTGAACAAGGCTTCTGGCGTTTTTACTTTTGTGTCTTCTGTTGCATGATAAAACCAACCGGGACGAATACTAACATCACATTCGGCAGGTATCCAATTTTTTCCATATACATTTCCTGTATTTAATGTATCAGTTGATTGTGCTGCAATACCAGGTTTAAATCCAACAGTATCTAATAAATTCCAATTGGTAGTTCCGGCAATACCGCTTTCATTTCCAACCCATCTTATATCAGGACCAATATCGCTGAACACAACTGTATTGGGAGATAATTCACGAACAGTTTTTATAAATCTGTTCCAATCATAAATTTGTTTTTTTCCATTCGGTCCTTCACCATT
>CAILAF010000380.1 GCA_903832075.1 uncultured Chitinophagaceae bacterium | reverse complement strand
ATTTAAAATCATTTCACTCGTTACCCCATTAATCGGCAATTCTCTTGCCGGATAAATTGGTAATAAAATAACTTCATCAGCTAAGTCTAAACTTTTTGCAAACTCATAGGCAAAGTCATTTGTTCTACTAAACAAATGCGGCTGAAACACAAGCAGCATATACTTTTCAGGAAATAAATTTTTTACTCCTGTTATCAATGCTTTTAATTCTTCAGGATGATGTGCATAATCATCAATCAAAATATGATGCTCATTTTTTAAAACATATTCAAATCTTCTTTTAACTCCTTTAAAATTCGAAATTGCTGATTTTATTTTATCATCATCAATCTTTAAATACTTTGCAACACCAATAGCAGCTATAGCATTTTCAATATTATGCATGCCACCCATATTTAATTCCACATCTCTAATTATCCAATATTGGTTTATCACATCAAAATGATAAGCACCATTTATAATTTGCAAATTCTCAATATGAATATCTGCTTCAACATTTGAAATACTGTAAGTGCAAGTATCTTTCACAGCGAATCTTTCATAACATTTCAATCCATATTTTATAATAAGGCAACCACCTGTTTTTATTTTTGTAGAAAATTGAATGAACGCATTTTCAAGTTCTTCAACTGTTCCATAAATATCTAAATGATCTGCATCCATTGCAGTGATCACTGCAACATCAGGCGATAATTTCAAAAAACTTCTATCATATTCATCTGCTTCAACTACCGCATTATTTTTTTCACTGCTCCAGAAATTAGTTTGATAGTTTGCTGAAATTCCACCCAGGAAAGCATTACAGCCAAATTCAGTATCTCGCAAAATATGTGCAACCATGGTTGAAATAGTTGTCTTGCCATGTGTTCCCGCCACACAAACATTAAAAGAATTTTCTGTTATCCATTGCAACACATCGCTTCTCTTAACTACATTATAACCACTGAGTTTATAAAAATTCAATTCTTTATGTTGTGCAGGAATAGCGGGTGTATAAACAACTACATCAATATTTTTTGGAATGATATTTACATTCTCATCATAATGAATTGATATTCCTTCTTTTCCTAATTCTTTCGTTAATGCTGTAGATGTTTTATCATAACCGCTTACTTCAATATCTTTTGATTTAAAATATCTTGCTAAAGCGCTCATGCCAATTCCTCCTATACCAATAAAATATATACTTCTTATTCGATTTATGTCGTTCACTTTAAGTTTTTTAAAATTTCTTTCGCAATTATTTCATCTGCATTGGCAATAGCAAGCTTTGCAATATTTTCCTTTAATTGTGATTGCAATATTTCACTTCGCATTAATTCAGTTAATACATCTATCAATACAAAAGGAGCTTCCCCATCTTTTACAATCAGTGCTGCATTTTTATTAACTAAATACATTGCGTTAGCAGTTTGATGATCTTCTGATGCATTTGGAAACGGCACAAAAATTACCGGCTTTCTAACAATGCATAACTCCGAAACCGCCATGGCACCTGCTCTTGAAACAACCGCATCAGCTGCTGCATAAGCCATTTGCATTTCGTAAATAAAATCTTTTACCCAAATATTTTTTCTGCCGTTAGCAATAGAAATATATTTTCCGGCAGTAGTTTTTCCTGTTTGCCATATTAATTGAAAATCATTTTTCTCGAATGAATCAATTTGTTTTGCTATTGCATCATTTATACTTTTTGCACCCAAACTTCCACCGACAACTAATACTGTTTTTTTATTTTCATCTAATTGAAAAAAATGAATGGCTTCTGTTCTCGTAACTGTAGATTTAGCAATTATTTTTCTTACCGGATTTCCAGTTATTATTATTTTTTGTGCAGGAAAAAATTTTTCCATTCCTTCAGTAGCAACAAAAATTTTATTTGCTTTTCTTCCTAACAAAATATTAGTTCGTCCTGCAAAAGAATTGCTCTCGTGCAAAAAAGTTGGAATCCTTTTTAATTGCGCGAAACGCAAAACCGGAAAGCTTGAATATCCACCTACGCCTATAACTCCATCAGGTTTATAACCTTTAAAAATACCTCTAACCTGCAAAAAACTTTTGATTAACTTAAATGGCAAACCAATATTTTTTATCAAAGAACTTCTGTTAAATCCGGCAATATCAATTCCAATAATTTTATATCCTGCTTCCGGAATTTTGTCCATTTCCATTTTTCCTTTCGCACCAACAAATAATATTTGAATGCTTGGTCTTAGTTGCATTAATTCATTTGCAATTGCTAATGCTGGAAAAATATGTCCACCAGTTCCACCACCGGCAATGATGATGCGATGCCCAATTCCAACGAATTTTTTTTCCTGACTAATATTTTTATTTTCGTTCATTCAATTAATAATTCATACAGCTTAAATGATAGTTCAAAATATCAAGATTGAACTGCAATTTTGTTTCCTACATTTTCTTGTTGCTCAACAATTTTTTCATTAGAAGTTTGAGTATCATTTCCTTCTACTATTTCAACATTTCGTGCAACACTCAAAATAATTCCGATAGCACCACATGTAAATAAAAATGAACTTCCGCCCATACTCACTAATGGTAATGTTACGCCTGTAACAGGAACAATATTTACATTTACTGCCATATTTGCAACTGCTTGTATCACCAACGTGAAACTCAGTGCCAGTGCGAGAAAAGCACCAAATGCATAAGGACATCTTCTGAATATTCTTATACATCGAAATAAGAATAACAAATAAATGATGATGATAAATGCACCGCCTAATAATCCATATTCTTCAATGATGATTGAATAAATAAAATCATTATAAGCTTGCGGTAAATAATTTCTTTGTCGGCTATTGCCTGGACCTAATCCCATTAATATTCCACCATTTGCAATTGCAATTTTTGCTTGTTGAACTTGATAAGGTGTTTCTTTATCTTTTGCATAAGCAAAATCCTGGACACGTTTTACCCATGTTCTGAATCTTCCAAATGAATGTGTAGATTCAGATTGTTCTGATACATCGCTTTTCTTTACATCATAAGTAACAACAGCAACTGAAACAATTAATGCTAATGGAATCATGGCAATCAATATCACTAATAAAATATGTTTGATACTCACACGACCAATGAACATTAATAATAAAGAAGTAGCACCGGTTAACAATGCGTTAGATAAATTTGCAGGCATTATCAAAACACAAATAATAAAAACAGGAATAACAGCAGGAATAAATCCTTTCTTAAAATCTTTTATCACTTCTTGTTTCCTGCTTAATACTCTTGATAAATACATGAACAAAGCCAGCTTTGCAAAATCGCTTGTTTGAAAGGTCATGTTGATGATAGGCAATCTTATCCATCTACTACCTTCATTAATTCTTGCACCAAAAAATAAAGTATAAATTAATAAAGGAATAGAGATGAAAAACAATATGGTAGCCACTCTTGAATAAATCGTATAATTAACCCGATGTAAAAAATAAATAATAAACATACCCACTAACATAAAAGCCAATTGCTTGAAGAGATAAATTTCATTATTCCCTTTATTCATTTTATATGCCAATGAACCCGTAGCACTATACACTACCAAAACAGAAATCAATGCCAATAAAATAACAATACCCCATATGTATTTATCTCCTTTGGTTCTCTCGGCTAATTGAGAACGCATTCCTTCAACAGAAGGCATTTGAGAAAATAATTTATCAGCAGTTTCTAAAGGCATTTTATTTTTTTTACTTCTAACTTATTTATAACTCTTTCACAGCTTCTTTAAATTGTTTGCCTCT
>CAILAF010000379.1 GCA_903832075.1 uncultured Chitinophagaceae bacterium | reverse complement strand
GTGCCTAAGCTTGAGGTGCCTATATCCAGGCCATCGGTTAATAAAACCGGATTAGCAGGTGTGGTACCGCTGGCAAAAGTCCGCACATTACCGAGAACTGCGCTGGAAGGGCTTACACCGGTAAATGCACCAGCTCCATTGAGGTAGGTTGTTGCAGACCCGGAACCTGTTCCCAGTCGGGCCACGGGTATAGTACCGGAAGAAATGTTGCTGCCATTCAGGTTGGTAAGGTTTGCTCCGCTTATTGCCGGTAAGCTGGCTATGGTTGGGTTAGGGTAATTGCCCCCTAGGTTACCACCCGCAGCTCCGGTTCCTGCGCCATCGCCTATTGCAGTCCACGACGAACCATTAAAATAGTTAAACTGGTTGGTGGTAGTGTTATACACCATCAGCCCGGTAGCTGGTCCGGTGATAGCGGTGACGGGGTTGGCTACCCTCGGCACCAGCACGCCCTGGCTGCTGCTGCTAACATCCAATATAGCGGTGGAATTTGCTGCCGCACCGGTAGTATTAACAGCCATTCCTTGTCCATAGGCATTTAGCCCCCCCGCAATCAATAAAGCCACCAGCAGGGCATTTCTGAGTAAAAGTTTCCGATTCATTTGTTTCAATTTTTTTTTGATAAAAAAGGCATTCTAAAACCTTCCAGGTTCCGGTAAAAAAGACAGTGGTAAATCTAGACAAAAAAAATTGGCCATGAAAATGTTTATTAGTATTTTTCGTATAATATTTAATTAATATTAAACATATACACAATATTGTCTAAATTAAGAAATCACCAAAACCCATCCCGAATCTAAAATCCAGAAACAGTTAGAGACAAATTGCAGGAAAAATTTCTAAAGACAAACTAGCCGGATGCACAACGGACTCCCCTCCTTTCTTCTCGAAGATCCCGAAGCCTTTCGGTAAGGAAGGGACCGGTTGGCGATGCGTAGTATCTGTCAACCAGGGATGGTTAACTCGCAGCTGCTAAGGAAAAACTCTACCGGTTCAGACAACCTCACAATCCTGTATTCCTCCAATCTTTTAAATCGTGTTCAGACAACCTCCCAATCCCAAAAATCCCAATTCAAACATTCCGCGAAATCCCTCAATCCCAAAAATCCGCGATTCAGACAACCTCACAATCCTGTATTCCTACAATCTTTTAAATCGTGTTCAGACATTCCGCGAAATCCGTTAATCCGTTTAATCCGCGATTCAGACAACCTCCTAATCCCCTAAATCCGCGATTCAGACAAAAAATCCTGTATTCCTCCAATCTTTTAAATCGTGTTCAAACAACCTCCCATTCCCAAAAATCCCAATTCAGACATTCTGCGAAATCCCCTAAATCCGCGATTCAGACAACCTCTCAATCCTGTATTCCTCCAATCTTTTAAATCGTGTTCAGACTGGAAGTGCAATAGCTACATTATTTCTTATAATGTGTAAGTCTTGTCCACTATATCCAGGAGCATAATATTGACTGAAGCTCATTTGAATAATTTTTTAGTTACTTTTGTGGAATCGTATTTGTTATTATTCATATTTTTTAAGAAAGATGTTTTGTCCATATATATATGTAATGTGTTAAATAATTCATTGCTATAAAATTGGTTTAATGTCCATATGGTACCGTGCTTCTTACTTACGGTATGACCACTGAATTCTGACTTACTATTGGATGTCGAATAACTGATAATATCAAAATAATCAGATAAAAATTTAAATTTACCTTTTTTATTTAATTTGAAATAATTACCGCATGAAGTCGTCTGATGCAAATCGTTAGTTTCACTAAAAAAATAATTATAATACAAAAATTTATTTGAATATACAATTGTGTTTGTTTTATTCGTTATGCCGTCTGTACATTTAATGTAATGTATAGAAGCGAACTTATTTTTTGTTTCATTACAAAATAGGTATTCCGGACTATCTTCGAGCATATTTATGGATTCATCACATTTGTTGTGGTTGTAGCAAATGCGTTCTATATATTCTGTTGTTGACAAAGCATCGGTTGAGTAGTTTATATCGTGTATTAATTTCAAATCATTTCCAGTTTTTATGTAAATCTTTGTGAATAGGCCGTCCGAATTTGATATATATATTATTTTATTTTTTAATACATTATTGCTATAGTGGAACATTGTATCAATAATTCTTTTCTCATTAAAATGGAGAACATTTTTTGCGGTATCTGGCAAGTTATTGATCATTTTTATATTCAAATGCTGAATGAGGCTCCTTTCAATTTCATATAAGTATATGTCATATGAAGAGAAGAGAGTATCGCGGGAGTCGGAATTATTACATTTGTAATGTAATTGCTTCGATATATACCCATATCTATCAAAATAGACATCTGTATATTTTTTATTGTTATTATTTTCATCTAAATAACTTACTATGTATACGTTATGCTTGTAAGCATAATCACTAAAAAACTGCTTATAACTGAATGGGTAGTTTTCGCTTTCAAATATATGTTTATTGATTAGAGTGTAATAACAATAGGTTCTGTCGTAATCAGGATCAAAAAATTCAATGGTTCGCTGACTAAAACAAATAATTGGAACATAACATAAAACCAAAGTATTCAAAAGAACTATCCTTTTCAATAAGAATAAGTCAAAATAAAGAATTGAATTTTCGCACTTACCACCCATAACCCAAAACATTAAAAATGAAACATTCATCAAAACCGGAATACTATGAGAGAAGTTATTCCCGTTTAAATAAACGGATGAACAAACATTCTGAGTTACTATTCAGCCCCTCTGGTTTTTGAGCGTTTTTTAGCAAAATCGAGAAAAAATGGTTGAGTTTTTCCGGCATTATTTTATTCTGTGCGACTCACG
>CAILAF010000378.1 GCA_903832075.1 uncultured Chitinophagaceae bacterium | reverse complement strand
TGAAGGGGAGATTTAGAAACAATATTTTTATCATTCATCATAAAAAATAAAAAGCCCGAAAATATTTTTCGAGCTCCAAATATAGTCCAGATAATAAGCCCCTTTAGGGGTTTGGGATTAATAATATTTTGAATTCAAATTTGTATTTGCTTTTTCAGCAGTTTCAATAATACTGTAATCAGATAATATCAAAGCTTTATCTCTTTTCACACAAACATCATGTTCAAAATGTACAGAAGGCTTACCATCCTTGGTTCTTACTGTCCAACCATCACTTTCAGTAACTACATCTCTTGTACCTAAATTAATCATTGGTTCAATCGCCAAAACCAAATTCTCTTTTAGTTTAGGACCATTGCCACGTTTCCCATAATTCGGCACTTGCGGATCTTCATGCAAACTTCTTCCCAATCCATGTCCAACCAATTCACGCACTACACCATATCCATATTTTTTTTCTGTATGTTCTTGAATAGCATAAGAAATATCACCAATTCTGTTATTGATGATAGCTTGTTCAATTCCTTTGTATAAACTTTCTTTTGTTACGCGAACTAATTGTAAAATTTCATTACTCACTTCTCCTAAAATAAAAGTATAAGCATGATCTCCATGCCAACCATTTAAAATAACACCCATATCAATTGAAACAACATCACCTTCTTTTAAATTTTTTTTATTGGGGAATCCATGTACCACTACCTCATTCACACTGGCACAAATAGTATAAGGATAACCACGATAATTTAAAAAAGATGGAATTGCTTTATGGTCTTTTACAAAAGTTGCGCAAAGCTTATCAATATCCATTGTAGTAATGCCGGGCTTTAATATTTTAGCCACTTCAGTGAGCGTTTTACTTACTAATAAAGCGGCTTCTTTCATTAAAACAATTTCAGCATCTGTTTTATATAACATCATATTATTTCTTCGTGACATTGTAAAAATAAACCTGTTAGAATTTAATCCAACAGGTTTTACATTTATAAAAAATATTTTCTAACTATTCAATCACACATTTATTATAATGCACTTGTTGGCATAGTAGATTGACGACCTTGAATTCTACCACTGCTCATCAAACCATCATATTGACGCATCAACAAATGAGTTTCAATTTGCTGTAACGTATCTAATATAACTCCAACCATGATCAATAAAGATGTACCACCAAAAAATGTACTAAAGCTTTGAGTTACATTTAATTTTTGAGCAAATCCCGGCATGATACCAACAAAAGCTAAAAAGATAGCACCGGGCAATGTGATCTTATCCATGATATTACCAATATAATCAGCGGTAGGCTGACCTGGTTTAACACCCGGAATAAATCCATTGTTACGTTTTAAATCTTCTCCTATTTGTTTTGGATTAAATATCAATGCTGTGTATAAAAATGTAAAACCAATTACCATTACTGAATAGATCAACATATACCAACCATTGCTGTGATCATTGAACACTTTTACAATTCCTTTTGCAGAATCAAGATTAGTAAATGAAACCAAAGTGGGCAAGAACATTATTGCTTGTGCAAAAATGATAGGCATTACTCCGGCACTATTTACTTTAACAGGAAGAAATTGTCTGGCACCCCCAAACTGCCTGTTGCCAACAATTTGTTTTGCATAATTCACAGGAATTTTTCTAACACCTTGCACTAAAAT
>CAILAF010000377.1 GCA_903832075.1 uncultured Chitinophagaceae bacterium | reverse complement strand
TCATTAAAATATAATGCCCGGATATTGCAAAGAATACCAAAACCAACCATAATACACTATGCACAGGATTTTTGCTGATTAGCACCATCAATGCACTTATTAGTGCCAATGCACTTAAGAACCAGAATAATATTTGTATTGCACTCATTTTATAATTTGCAAATTAGCAGATGTGATAATGTGCAGATGATTTTCATTTGCACATTTGCATATCTGCACATTATTTAATTTTTTATCCCTTTTGCTTCTGCTAATTCCAATGCTTCTGTTTTTATATTAGGAATCAACAAATCATTTTTTCCATAAATAAAACTTTGCCTTGTAAAACTTGCAGGTGCAAATGTTTCACTTAAATAAATTGCATCTTTCGGACAAGCTTCTTCACATAATCCACAAAATATACAACGCAACATATTTATTTCATAACGTGCTGCATATTTTTCTTCCCGATATAAATCTTCTTCGCCAGGTAAACGTTCTGCTGCTTCCATTGTTATTGCTTCTGCCGGACAAGCAACAGCACACAATCCGCACGCAGTGCATCTTTCACGACCTTCTTCATCTCTGTTCAATACATGCAATCCACGAAACACCGGACTAAAAGGTCTTGTTTGTTCAGGATATTGAATAGTTGGTTGCTTTTTAAAAATATGGCTAAATGTAATCAACATTCCCTTCAGAATATTCCATAAATATATCCTTTCCAAAAATGTCATTGGTTTTCTGTCAACTGCTTTTGCTCTTGTAGTTAATGCCTGCATAATTTTCGGCTCTCCAACTATTTTAATTTGTTCGCAAAAATATTTTTATAAACTATTGATTCCAACTTTATCTCTTTACTCAGCTTCGTTGTGTCACTCACTTGTACTTTCTGTTTTTTTTCAGCAAGTGAAATGTCAAAAGCAAAAAAGTAAAAAAACAATTTCATTTTTCATTCTCACTACTTCATCAACCACAAAATCACCGCTCCTGTGATTAACATATTAACCAATGCCAATGGCACTAATTTTTTCCATCCTAAATTCATTAATTGATCATAACGAAATCTTGGTATCGTCCATCTTACCCACATAAATACAAAAATAAAAATCACTGCTTTAATCATAATACTCGCAACACCAATCAATGCTAACCAGTTACCCCAATTTGCATGTGCAGCTTCATCAAAGAACGGAACATCATAACCACCAAAAAATAAAGTTGCCATCACTACGCTGCTGATAAACATATTTATGTATTCAGAAAATAAATAGAATCCCAATTTCATGGATGAATATTCCTGATGAAATCCCATGTTTAATTCGTTCTCTGCTTCAGGTAAATCAAATGGAGTTCTGTTGCATTCTGCAAATGCACAAATAATAAAAATTAAAAATCCCAATGGTTGATAAGCAATATTCCATAAATGACCCGGTGCCATTTGTTGTTTTACAATTTCGCCTAATTGCAATGTACCGGTGCTCATTAATAATGCAATTAAACTTAATCCCATTGCTAATTCGTAACTAATTGCCTGCGATGCACCTCGCAATGCAGCCATCAAAGAAAATTTATTATTGCTTGCCCATCCGCCAATCATTATTCCATAAACTCCTAAACTTACAACAGCAAAAATGTATAACATGCCAATATTTATATCGGCAATTTGTAAACTAATGTTTCTTCCAAAAAATATTACTTTATCTCCCCATGGTATAACAGCACATGTCATTAATGCTGCGGTCATTGCTAAAGCCGGACCTAAAATAAATAACCATTTATTTGAATGATTGGGAATGATTTCTTCTTTCAT
>CAILAF010000376.1 GCA_903832075.1 uncultured Chitinophagaceae bacterium | reverse complement strand
ACCCATTTTATATTCACTACGGTATTTCGTATGCCCGTGATTGCTGAGGTGAACAGGAAAAGGATCGAAAAGTATGTCTCAGGGATTTGCAGAAATAATGATTGCCGGATCTATTCCATTTATGCTAATCCTGAGCACAAGCATTTTTTAGTATCCCGTACTCCTGAGATTTCCGAATGCTTGCTTGCCAATATTGTTGCAAATGGTTCGGAGAAATTTATTCATGAAAATCACCTGGTTCAGGGACCATTTAAATGGCAGGATAGCTGTTCTGCCTTTTCAGTATCAAAATCGGATGTGGACAAGGTTTGCCGATATATTTTAAACCAGCCCAAACACCATCAGAAATTCAGTTTTGCAGAAGAATATGACAGGTTTATCAGATTTTACCAGAGGACGATCAGTTTGAAATAAGGTAATAAGGTAAGGTGCTCTTGTTCAATTATTTCTACTAAGGTTTCCTGAGAAAATAAGGTTTTACCTTCTAAAAAATATTCATTCCCCTTTCGTAAAAGCAGCAATCAACTCTTGTGCCTTGGTATAATCCGAACCAAAAATCTTGACGTTCACGGGAGCAATCCCTCCGGGGCTAACGATCCATGGTTCAATAACCGACATCAGTTTATTTTCAACAAAGGCCTGTATGCCATTGGCTTCCAGAATATCCTTGACCATGGTGGCCTGGTATAGATCTCCTGAAAATACTTTGACAATTTCATTCTTGTTATTCATCGGCTTTATATGAATTCATTAACAAAAATAGGTTCAATCCAAATTAAATTTACTCTCATTCTTGAACAAATACCAAAAAGAAACAGCGAAGGTAACGATTAATATCACAATCAACAGGATAGAATAGTCTCCGTAAAGATCGGTGATTGTATGTAAATTTGGGTTCCCAAAATGATGGTTCAGATAGGAGGCAAGGATGCCAAACAGATTGGTTGCGGCATGCAGAAGGATGGTCAAGCCCAGGCTATTGGTTTTATAATAGATGTACCCGAACAACAAGCCAAAACAAACGGCGCCCGGAATCATGGAGTATTGCAGATTAATAACGCCAAAAATTGCAGCTGAGAAAATAATCGCCCTTTTTGGTGAATAGGTAGAAAGTATCCCTTTTAAAATAAATCCTCTGAATAAAATTTCCTCCAAAACTGGCATTATCAGAATTGTAATCAAAATAAAGAGTAATTCAGTGGAGAAGATGTGTGTATCCAAACTAAACACGTTATTGCAAACCTTTTGAAAAGGCAAGTTCAAACCTAACTGAAAGGAAAATAATACGACCAAAATTAATGGTAGCATGTGCAGTTTTGTCAATCTAAAATCAAGATCAGCACTGAGCTTCCTTTTTTTGTTTATATACCAGGCGATGAGAATAATTGCCAGATATGAAAACAATAAAGCCTTTGTCATGGGAAAACCCCAAATAGCTTTGTCAACATCTTCCTCATACATCAGGGAAGAAATTGCAAATGGTGATCCAAGGATAAACCCGATTAAGATCAATAAGACAGTCTGAATTTTTGTGTTCGGAAAGAATTTCTTTTGCATGGTAATATTATTATTACTTTTTCTTTTTAAAATATTGAGTTAATAGGTAGTTAGAGATGTGGAATCAAAATAAAAGGAAGATTGATTAAAATATGGATAATAACTCCTAAAATGAATCCGTTTAAATAAGTAACCCTAACGTAACCTAAAATAAGTCCCATGGCAATCTGATTGAATACAATCAAAGGGAAAAGTAGAAAGTGTGCAAATGTTAAGTTGACAAAATTAGACATGTGAAAAAGTCCAAAAAATATTGCAAAGCCGTAATATAAAAGGAAGAAATTCTTTTCCCAGATAAACTCCATTTTTAAATAAAAGGACTCAGAAATCAGCTTTAAATAGGGTATTATGGCTATGATACAAGAGAATATCCCTACGATTCTTGTATCATATGTATGATAAAAAATCAGAAAATTAAAACCCGCTAAAAACAAAAAAAAATTTT
>CAILAF010000375.1 GCA_903832075.1 uncultured Chitinophagaceae bacterium | reverse complement strand
TTTACTTGACATACAATTAGAAGGAAAGAAAAGAATGTTAATTGAAGATTTTTTACGTGGCAATAAACTCCATCAATAATTTACAGAAACAAAAAATTTGGCATCTGCAATTCCTAATGCAGCAACGCCCGCAGTGCTAATGCGAATCATCAAACCATTATCTTCCTTAACATCAGGCAATGGTCCTAATACTTTTGCATAAATAACTTTATTATTTGCACTTACCTTAACAACAGTACCGGCATCAGCATTATTCATCAACACATAAAATTTACCATCAGTCCATCCGCTTGTAGTTTTAAATATTGCTGCATCACCACTCACTTCATTTTTTCCATTTGCATATAAACTTGCAAAGAAACCTTTATCACCAACATGAATTGATTTAACAGGAACTTTTTCTGTTTCTTCTTTTTGGGACACATTTACAACAGGTTGCGAAACAACAGTTGTAGATTTTTTATCTTCAACAACTTTTGGTTCATCTTTAACAGGCGGATTTGTTGTTTCAATCTTTTTTGCTACCGGTATATCGTATTGTTTTTCAGGAACAGTTGAAACACTTGCCACGGCTGAATTTGAAGACACACCGTTATTCTTAATTTTCAAATGACCAATAATCAAATATTGATTCAACTTAATTACATCTTTAGTAATATTATTCCACTCCCTTATAAAATCAATGCTCACATTATTATACATTCTACTGATTCCAAACAAAGTTTGTTTTGGCTGAACAATATGATATAATGGAATCAAAGTTTCATCACTTGCTTTTTGTCCGTCTTGTGTAAAATTATTTTTTGAAACCGGAATTTTTATTTGCTGACCAACATGCAATTGTGCATCATTTGCCAAACCATTTAATGTTGCAATAGAAGCAGGTGTTTGATTATAGCTGCGCGATAAACTGAATAATGTTTCCTTGGCTGCAGTTACATGCGCAAAATAAAAATTAGGATTAGTACCTTCAATTACCAATTTTTCTTGCGAAAATGATGTTACACTTAGTAAACAAAAAAAGTAAAATAAAAACTTTTTCATATTGAATGATCGGTTTAAGTAAAATTAGTCTTTTAAAATTCTCCATTCAGGCGGATAGTAATTATTTATTCGATTGGGTAAAACTTTTGCCCAGCCTAATGGTAATCCACAATAAGTCATCAAGTTCCAACCTCTATTTCCGGTAACAAAAATATCCTTTCTTCGCAAATATTGCAATGCTTGATCTTTATCTAATTCAATAGCAGCAATATTTTGCTTAGACAACATACTTACAGCCAATTCATGCGAAGGAATAAAATCCTTTCCTTTAATCGTTCCTATCTCTACTCCTGCCTTTTTAATGTACAATTGATTTGCCAACAATTTTACATCATGCAACCATATTTTTTTTACTGCTCTAAAAAAATCATTTTGCTTAAAAACAGCATAATCATCCGACAAAGAAATGAATGATTGAATATGCTGTATTTCTTGTTTAGATGGAATAGATAAATTTTGTTCATTCAAATAAATATAACCCTCATCAATATTTTTTTTAAAAGCCGCAATAAAAAATCCTTCGCCTTTTATTTTATCTGGATAAAAACGATAACCAAATGCTTTATGTTTATCAGAAATTGTTTCAACAATATTCCATTCTTTGCTTACTTGTAACTTGAAACTTGAAACCTGAAACTCATCCATCAACCAATCCAAAATATTTTCATCTTCTTCTTTCGAGTAAGAACAAGTTGAATAAATTAATACACCATCTTTTTTTAATGAAGACATTACATCGGCTACAATCCTTTGCTGGCGATTGCTACAGAGCTTTACATTTTCTTCGCTCCATTCACTTACAGCTTCAGTATCTTTCCTGAACAAACCACTTCCACTGCAAGGTGCATCAACAACAACTACATCAAAGTAGTTTTTCAGTGATTGAAAATTTTTAGGATCATTATTTGTAACCACTACATTATCAGTTCCCCATTTAGTAATATTCTCAGTTAAAATAGCTGCTCGAGATTTAATTACTTCATTACTTACAACTAAACCGTTAGTAAAATAACTTGCCAATAAAGTGCTTTTTCCACCGGGCGCTGCACATAAATCCAATATTTTTTTTGGCAAATCATTACTAATTGTTTGCTTTAACACTTGCCATAAAAACATACTGCTTGCTTCCTGCACGTAATATGCACCTGCATGAAACAAAGGATCAAGAGTGAATGATGGACGTTCATTTAAATAAAATCCATGCTCGCACCAAGGAATAGATGACAGATATTCATTTTTTACTTTTTCCGATTTATTTGGATTGATACGAATAGAAGTTACTTGTTCACCGGAATGATGAATTACTTCAAAAGCTGCTCTATCAAAGCCTTTGATGCCTTCTAAAGATTTTAATAATGATGGAGGTAACACAGAGCGAAGATAATGTCTTAGAAACTTCGTTAGAACAAATCTTAAAATCGAACACTAAAATTTTGTTTCACTTTAAATTCTTTTTTTAATAAAACAATGCCAATAAAAAATAAATCAATCGTCATGGTTACGGAATTATGTTGTTGAATTTGTTCCCATGCCATCTCCATTTCTTTACTCCAATGAATATCATCTAAAATAATAATGGAATCATTATTTGCTTTCGACAATATTTGATTAAAATAATTTATGGTAGGCTGATACCGATGATTACCATCAACGAAAGCAAAGTCAATGAGTGACAGAGAGGAGATGACGGATGACAATGTTACATCAAAATTTCCTTCCACTAATTCAATATTATTCAATTTTAACTTTACAAAATTTTCTTTTGCTACAGAAGCCACTGCTGACGAGCCTTCCATCGAAATAACGATTGCTTCATTTTTTGCAGAAGCCAAATAAGCAGTGGTAATTCCTAATGAAGTTCCCAACTCCAAAATTGTTTTAGGTTGATAATAATTTACAATTCTGAATAAAAGCTGAGCATATTTTTTTGACTTCAAAGATGATTGAGCAATGGACTGAATAGATCTTTCTTTTGTTTTATTAATTAGCGAACCCGCACCAAAATCTTCGATTGATAATTTTCTTTTATCGTTTAATAATGATTGCCTTTGTTGTTCTATTTGATTGAATGAATAAAAATTTTTTTCATCATTTAATACCTTTTTAATAAATTCAAATACAAACGGAGAATGCATTCCATGCCCTTTGCCGTTGGATGCAGTTAAATAATATTGTAAATATTTTAATGCTAATTTTATTTTAGAGTACATTTCTTACAACGATGAATATGGTAATCTTTTCAGTAACCAAAGTAAGGCATAAGCAGCAATCAATAAACAGAAATAATTTAACCAAGCGAAAATATTAGCAGATAAATAATAAAAAAAAGTATTTCGGTACAAGCAGACGAACAGAAGCAGCATAAAAACTGTGAGCCATTTGTTTCCTGACAATTTTTTATACAAAAAAACAAAAGGTAAAATAATAATACCTAATTGCAGATAAAATGTATTGCCCAAATATGAAATCAAGTCAAATGATTTAGCCTTAGTGTCAAAACCCAATTGCTTACCTAAATAATATAATGCTAAAAATTGCCGAACAATAAAAACAGAATTCAGCAGCAATAAAAGATTTGCAGTGGCAATAATGTTTATACAATAATTTTTAAGTTGCTTCTTTACAACAAAGCTCAACAAAATAATTAAAGGGATTAAAACAACATAAGCAATATCAATAAATTCCATGTAATGCTAATTTATTTTCTCTTCCACAATTGAAAATCATAATCAAAAGCATGTTTAGCATCTTTAACATGTGACTCATGAAATGCAAGCTGCCATTTCATTTCATCAATAAACGGAAATTGAGTATCACCCTCTAAAATAGCATGAACACGTGTGATATAAATTTTATCTGCTTTAGCAATCGCTTCCTGATAAATTTGTCCGCCACCTAACACAAACAATTCTTTATACGATAATTGTTGCGCAAGTTGAGTGGCTTCATCCAATGAATGAACAACCGTTACTCCATCAGCAATAAAATCTTTTTGTCTTGTAATAACAATATTCACCCTTCCATTCAATGCTTTGTTACCCAAAGATTCGAAAGTTTTTCTTCCCATCACCACAGGCGATGCCCAAGTGGTGTTTTTAAAAAATTTTAAGTCGTTGGGCAAATGCCAAAGCAACTGATTGTTTTTGCCAATCATATTATTATCGGATGCTGCAACAACAATGGATAAAATCATACTGCAACAGGCGCTTTAATGGGTGGATGAAATTGATAATTCTCTAATTGAAAATCTTCGAAATTAAAATCAAAAATATTTTTTACAGAAGGATTCAGTTTCAAGTTTGGCAATGCAAATGGCGTTCTCGTTAATTGCAATTTCGCTTGCTCTAAATGATTATTGTATAAATGTACATCACCAAAAGTGTGTACAAAATCGCCGTATTGCAGATCGCAAACCTGTGCCATCATCATTGTCAATAATGCATAAGAAGCAATATTGAAAGGCACGCCGA
This sequence comes from uncultured Chitinophagaceae bacterium, assembly GCA_903832075.1. GTDB lineage: Bacteria > Bacteroidota > Bacteroidia > Chitinophagales > Chitinophagaceae > CAILAF01. The sequence continues at coordinate 360 of CAILAF010000375.1, read as the reverse complement.
GAAAAACATCGGCACTGCGCTGATACAACTGACAACTTAATTTTCCATCTGCTACATAAAATTGAAACAAAGAATGACAAGGCATTAACGCCATTTGCGGCAGCTCTGCTACATTCCATGCACTGACAATCATTCTTCTGCTGTCGGGATTTTTTTTCAATTGATGAATAACATCAGCAATCTGATCGATAGTTTCACCATTGGCACCTGACCAACTTCTCCATTGTTTTCCATATACCGGCCCCAACTCGCCATTCTCATTAGCCCATTCATTCCAAATGCTTACACCATGTTCATTTAAATATTTAATATTGGTATCTCCTTTTAAAAACCAAAGCAATTCGTAAATAATACTTTTAA
>CAILAF010000374.1 GCA_903832075.1 uncultured Chitinophagaceae bacterium | reverse complement strand
TTTCATCATCGTTGGACGATCGATGTTTTCTGCATCTTTAAATTCCTGAAACGCATCAATTAAGTTAATACTTGCCATATCTTTTTGTTTTGACGATGGACCATGGACGATGGACCACGGACTTAAAATTTAATTTGAACTGTTGTTGATTTTATATTGTTAAATGGAATAACCAATTGTTGTGTAACCGTCTTCTTTCCCTTGCCGGTTGTCTGTTCTATGATAATATCACTTTCAGCTACTTCAATTAATTTCCCTTCTTTTTTATCATCATCATTAAATATTATTTCTACATTTCTACCAATATTTTTTAGATATTGACGATGCATTTTTAAAGGTTCATCAACTCCCGGAGAAGAAACCTCTAAACTAAAATCTCCTTGCGGATACCAACCTTTTTCCTCAATCAACTTATATAATTTACGATTGAAGTAAACACATTTTTCTATAGGCAAACCTTTATCACCATCCATAAACACTTTTATGTTATTGGTAGGCTTTATTTTAATATGAATGCAAAAATATTCAGGCTCCGCTTCTAATAGCGGCGCTAATAATTCTTCAATTTGTTGTATTTGTACTTCTGTTGACATATTTACAAAGAAGAAGGGAACGATTGTCGTTCCCTTCTTTTATTCTTTCGTCCGGTGCAAATGTAATACATCAAATATGTATGTTCCAAATTTTAGTTTTTTTATCATTTAAAGTAATGATAAATGTTAAGTTATTATACCTTTGCAAATTATGTTTAAAATTATTTTTTGGGGAATTATTATTTACCTCGCCTACAAAATTATTTTTGAATTGGTGTTACCGGTTAGTCAGGTTGCTACACAGTTGAAAGACAAGATGAAAGATATTAATGAAGCCCAACAAAAGCATTACGAGCAACAAAAAAATCAACAACAAGCACAAGCAACAAAAAAATCAGCTCACAATGATGATTATATTGATTTTGAAGAAGTGAAGTGAAAAGTGAAATTATAAATTTAATTCTAATACAGTTGTTGGTGCCGCTAAATGAATGGTTTGCAATCCCGCTTCTTGCGCACCTACAATATTTTTTAATGTATCATCAATAAATAAAGTTTCTGTTGCAATTAAATTTTGCTCTTCTAAAATTTTTAAATAAGATTCTTTATTGGGCTTCTTGAAACCAACTTCATTAGAAAAATATGCTTTAATAAAATAGTTTCTGAAATTATTTTTTTTGAATTGATGAAAATAAATTTCTTCGAAACGATCAAGATGTATTTGATTAGTATTGGAGAAAAGAAAAACATTGTATTTCTGTTTTATTGTTTCTAACCAATTTAATCTTTCCTCTGGGAAGTCCAGCAGCATTGCATTCCATGCAGTTTCAATTTCCTTATCAGATAAATTTAAATGCGCCAATAAACGAAATCCATCATAAAACTCTTGAAGAGAAATTTTTCCAACCTCTAAATTTTCAAACAAAGGTTCAGAATGACTAAAAGAAAACAATTCAGAAAAATCATTAATCCCTAAATCAATAAAAGCCTGTTCTGTTTTTTTAAAATCCAAATTCAAAAAAATACCGCCAAGATCGAATATGATATTTTTTATTTTATTCATCAATTTGCAAATGCATTTAATGCAACAGTTGGTTTGCCGGAATTATCAAAAGCACCCAATGAATATCCCTGCCAATTATAGCATTCGGGCTCCCAATAAAAAACACCCAATCCGGTATTATTAGAAACTGATTTTACTTTACTAATCAAATCTGTTAAAAACGATTGACAAATGGTTGGTGAATTAACATCCATACCTACTTCACAGATCATTACCGGTTTCCCATAACGAGAAACCATATCATTAATATTAGTTAAGCATTGCGAATTTAAAGTTTGCCAATTTGTTGTAGTTGGATATAATGACATTCCAATAATATCCCAATTTGCTCTGTTCGTTTGCAATCCATCAAAAATCCATCTGAATAGAGTATTATCATATCCATTAGAAATATGAACTATTACTTTTATCGTTGTGTCAACTGCTTTCACAGCATTATAACCTGCATTAATTAATCCAGCAAAGTTTGTCATGTTAGTTGAAGCTCTTCCTGTTTCCCACAACATACCATCATTTGTTTCATTGCCAACTTGCACCCATGTTGGGGTTACTCCACTTGCTTTTAATGTATTTAAAACTGTTTGTGTATGATTATAAACTGATGTTTCTAATGCTGCAATATTTTGTCCTGCCCACAATGCAGGTACAGTTTGATGTCCGGGATCTGCCCACACGTCACTATAATGAAAGTCAATCATGATGCGCATTCCGGCATTCTTGGCACGAACAGCTTTTGCAACAAGATCAGTTGTATTACACCAACCATCTGAAGGATTTACCCAAACTCTTAAGCGAATGGAATTCATTCCCAAACTTTTCATCAATGAAAAACAATCTTGCTGATTTCCATTTGCATCATAGAATTTATATCCGGATGATTCCATTTGGGTTACCCAACTGATATCTGCACCTTTTGCAAAAACAAAAGTTGAGTTGGAGTTTGAATTATTATTGCTAGATGACGATGGATGTTGTTTATTGCATCCAAGAAATACCATCAACAAAAAAAGATAAGAATGTTTAAAAATAATTTTCATTTGTTGATGTATTAATTTCTTTGCTGCAAATTATCCAAAAAAAATCATGCTTACTAATCTGATATAAAATTAATTAACAAAGCATTTCTTTCCCCCAATTAAAATTCCCATTTCAATTTAATTCAGTAGCTAGTTTAATACTTTTCTAATACACCATCCATGCCTTATCTATACATGATCCATGCTTTATCCATACCTCATCCATTTTTTTCTTGGCCTAAAAAATCTTTTTTAATTGGAATTAAAGAACGGTATAATTTAATTCTATTACTGTTTAAGTACCCTGTCAAAATTAAATTGTATTAATTCTCTTTTTAAAGTTGATTTGTAAATCTTTTCCGATTGCATTTAAAATGAGTTTGGTTGTATAGAATA
>CAILAF010000373.1 GCA_903832075.1 uncultured Chitinophagaceae bacterium | reverse complement strand
GCAATAACAGATAATTCTTCTAATGGATATTTTTTTAAAATAGTATCAGGAACATGACATAAAAATTTTGATGGCACTTTTATATGCGAAGCAAATCCTCCATCAAAATCATTTCCGGGCATTAATTGATTGCGACAAATATTACTTATTCCTTTTTTACATAAATCACATTCGCCACAAGGAAGCACAGCAGGAATAATAACATTTTTTCCAATCCATTCTTTATCGCCATTAATAACTGTTCCGCTAATTTCATGACCGAGTGTAAGTGGTAATGGATGTTTTGTTTGAACACCATGATGCCAAAAACTAATATCGGTATGGCATACACCACAGCCTGCAACTTTTACCAAAACTTCACCGGCAGATAATTCGGGAAAATTATTTTCAACGAGTTTGAATTCTTTATTCAACTCGATCATTTGCCATTGATAAAATTTTTCGTTCATCATTGTTCTGTGTTTTCAAACAAGATGGCTGTTCCTTGTCCGCCACCAATACATGCTGATGCAATTCCGTATTTTATTTTTCTCAATTTCATTTCTCGAGAAATAGTTAATGATAATCGAAGTCCTGTTGCAGCAAGCGGATGACCGATTGCGATAGCACCTCCATTTACATTCAATTTATCTCTATCAATTTTTAATTCTCGTTCGCAACCAATTACCTGTGCAGAAAATGCTTCATTGATTTCGAACAATCCAATTTCAGAAATGGAAAGGCCGGTTAATTCTAATAATAATTTGATGGCAGGAACAGGACCAAGTCCCATTAATTTTGGATCAACACCACAACTGGCACCTGCAATAATTTTTGATAATGGTTTTAATTTTTTGTTCTCAATAAATTCTTTATTGGCAACAACAGATGATGCAGCACCATCAACAATGCCACTGCAATTGCCTGCAGTTAAAACACCCACTTCAGAAAAAACCGGATTTAATTTTGAAAGTGCTTCAAGTGTTGTAGCACGTATTTGTTCATCAGTATTAAAATCTTTTATGCCATTTGCCAAACGAAATTTTCTTGTCTTTAATCCATCCATTTCAAATGATGTAGAATTAACCGAAGTGATTTCTTCTTCAAATATTTTATTGTCTCTTGCAGTTAATGCTCTTTGAAAAGATTGAAGTGCAAACTGGTCGCATTCTTCTCTTGTAATGTGATAAATCTTTGCAACATTCTCTGCAGTAAATCCCATAGGATAGCCTGCTGCTGTATCATCCAATGCTTCCCATAACATATCTTTAAACACCGGTCTTCCTAATTGATAGCCCATGCGATTTCCAAAACTAACTGTTGGAGAGAGCGACATGTTTTCTGTTCCGGTACATAAAACCGAAGCGGCTTTACCAAGTGTAATTTGTTCGGCACCTGTAATTAATGTTTCGAAACCCGAACCACAAATTCGTTGAACCATTAAAGCCGGAACTTCAATGGGCAGTCCGGAAAATAATCCAATATGCCGTGGAAGAAAATATGCATCGCAAGAACTTTGCCCAATATTCGCAACAATTAATTGATCAATATCTGTTGGATGTACATTGCATTTTTTTAATGCTGCTTTAGAAGAAATAATTCCAAGATCAGTGGGAGATACTTGTGCTAATGTGCCGCAATATTTTCCAAACGGAGTTCGCATTCCATCAATCAGAAAAATATCTTCAAATAAAATTCCTATTCCGTTTTTTTTATTATGATATCCTTTCATATTCTGTTGTCGTAGATTTAATTTTATTTTCATTCTCTTTTTCAAATGTTTCTTTCGCATACAGCGCAGCACCAAATGAAACGGTATGTTGCGGCTTCTCAATTATATAAACTTCTTTTATAAATTTTTCTTGTAAAAGATTTTTAAGAAATGGATGATATGCAATTACGCCACCAATCAAATAAATTGGCGAAAGCGGATCGATGCGCAATTTCAACACACGATTCAAAATTGAAATGTAGATTCCTTTTGCAATGTCTTCAACAGATAATCCTTCAAACTGCCAAGACATTATTTCTGTTTTTGCAAACACCGTACAAAAACTATTCAACTCTTTTTTAAAAGAAGATTTCGCTGCCAGATCACTCATGTCAGGAATATTAATATCAACCTTTTCGGCAACTTCAGTAATAAAAGAACCTGTACCTGCAGCACATTTATCATTCAAATAAAAATTTTCAATATTGTTATCGGCATTACATTTTATCACTTTAATATCTTCACCGCCAATGTCAATAATGTTCTTAATTCCGGAATAATACTTTGAAACGCCAAGAGCCGCACAATTCAATTCGGTTTTAACTATATCAGCATCTGCAAAATGTTTTCTTCCGTAACCGGTTGCACAAATGGTCTCTATTTTATATTCTGCTTTCAATGTTTCAATAACATGACGAACAGAAATCCTATCTCTGTTTAATGTTTTCAATGCAGTTTGAAATACTATATTTTCATTATCATCAATTACTGAAAATTTTGTGTAAGCCGAACCGAGATCAACACCAAGAAAATATTTATTTAAATTCTTTGAACCATTTTCAGAATTGATATTTTTTGCAAAATCTTTTTGTGTGAATGCGGCCTTTGCAGTTTTTATTGTAGTGGAATAAGTTTTACTAGACATGGCTTTCACCATATTGGTAAAAGTTAAATTGAGTGATGTACGGATATAATGTTTGCGACCATACTCAACAATTTTTCCATTCATGAAATCAATTTCAGTTGGCCGATTATTCAAAAGATCTACTGCCAATGATGGAAAATGATTCCCTGCTTTTTGTAAATAACGAATACATTTTCTAATAAAATCATCTTCGAATTTTATTTTCTCTGCTTCCGCAACCATCACTGCTTCCTCAATAATTTGTTCAATTAATTCAACCGTATCCGAATTACTCATGGCTTCTTTTATCGTCATTCTTCCTACAGCACACAAAGGACTAAGTGATGAATTAAGAATTGTTTTTTCCCAAACACATTTTAATAATTCAAATGAACTGATTGTTTTAGTTTCCAATGCAACTGAACTTAATGCATTAGAAATTTCTTCTGCTTCTGCTTTTCGTGAATCATCAATAGAGGCGATATAATTCGGTGGATTGAAAAAAGTAACTTTAGTAACATTAGGTGCATTAAGATTTCCTGCAAAATTGATAACCATTCTGAAAGTACGTGATTCGCCGATAACCGATGCAACCATTAATTCAACATCAATTCCATTCATCGCACATACAACACCGGTTGAAGTATTTGAAACTTTCACGATTTCTTTCATCAATGCAGGCAAGTGAGTTGTCTTTACACTTACAATTAATAAATCAGGATTAAAAGATTCAAATTCTGAAACTGACGAAAATACATTTTTGAAAAAAGTTTTTTTTCTTATCGCACCTTCCAAAATAATTCCTTCTGTTCGGATAAGATTGACTTTTATTTTATCTAAATCACAGATAGCAACTTCCAACCCTGCATCATGCAAATGCGTTGCCAGAATGGTTCCTACAGGTCCCATTCCAATGATGCCGATTTTATTTATTATTTTTTCAGACATATTTTTATATCATCATTTTCTGTTTTTCCAATTGCTCAATAAAAGTTTCAATCTTTGTTGTTGTTTGTCCTTCCGAATAAAAACGCAGATCGCATAAATCACCTTCAATTACCAAAACAGGAATTCCATATTCTTTATAAAAACGCAAAGGCATTCCAAAACGAGCATTCGAATTATTGAAACATGTTTTGGCATCATGAAAAATCATACCATCAATACGAAACTCATCTGCCATTTGTTTCAGCATTTTCATTTTTGCATTTTCACTTCTATTAATAAATATTTCTGTATATGCTTTTGCTGATGATATAAAAGGATCTTTTTCATCAAATGCATCAAACACCCAACTATTGCAATAAGTAGAGGCAACAACAACAGCATTATTTTGATTAAATAAATTGGCATGAATTCTCAGCTTCCCCCAAATAGGCATACCATCCCAAAAAATTCGACATCGTTCTTCTTGTACAACACCAATTTTATCAGCAACATTTTGATTCAATTCATTCAATAATGTTTGATAATAATCCTTTGCAATTTGGGTTCCGCGTAAAACAACTATCGGTCCCATATGAATCGTTCCATCAAAAAAACTAATTGGCGCAGGTGAGTTTTTTGCAGTTGCTAAAACCTCTTTCCATAAATCAGTTGCTTCTTTACTTAAACGAAGTGTATCGCGAAAACTATCAATATCAAATTTTCTTCCACTTGC
>CAILAF010000372.1 GCA_903832075.1 uncultured Chitinophagaceae bacterium | reverse complement strand
TAAAGTCAGAATTTTTAAAATGGTATTGATAATTGTCATTACCAATATAAGATGAAAGCGATATTAAATCTTTATTACCTAATTTATAAACAGCTTTTAAATTCAAATCATAAAAATAGTATTTTGTGGTATTAAAAAATAGATTAGTAGGCCCGCTTAAATTTTTCAATCCGGCAGATAAAATGTCCAGATAAGTGCGCCTGCATGAAATAATGACTGAGCCTTTATTCTTTTTAATGGGTCCTTCTAAAGATAATCGGGACGACAAGATTCCTATTCCTCCGCTACCAGAATATTTTTCGAAATCGCCATCACGGCCACACACTTCAACTACAGAAGAAAGTCGTCCTCCATAGTTAGCTGGGATCCCCGATTTAATCAATTTCACCTGACTGATCGCATCACTATTGAAAATAGAAAAAAACCCAAATAAATGGGAAGGATTATAAACAGGAATATTATCGTACATAATCAGATTCTGCCCGGTATTGCCACCTCTGACAAAAAGGCCTACACTTCCATCACCAGCCGATTGAACACCGGGAGTCAGCTGAATGGACTTTAATATATCAGATTCACCTAGTAGAACCGGGATATTCTTCATTTCTTTAACCGTAATAACCTGTTCCCCAACAACAGAGTTTGTGACATTTTTATTTTCTTTATCCCCGGTGACGATCACTTCTTTGCCTAAAATTGCATTAGTTTTTAAAATTATATTCAGAAATGTATTCCGATCAAGATGGATAGTTGTATTATATTCCGAGTACCCTACAAATAGCACATTAATATGATATGTCCCTTGTTCCAGAGTTATATTAAATTTTCCTTCTTTGTTGGTGGTGATTTTTTTATTAATCTCATTTATTTGCACAATAGCATCAGGCAAAGGGCCGTTAACAGAGTCACTGACAATTCCTGAAAGCTTGAAAAATCGCTCCTGAGATTTGATCTCTAAATGAAATAAAAATAATAAGAGTATAATGTATAATCTCAAAAACATGGAATAACTTGTAGTAGATTAGATAGATGTTATATATACAAAAGTATCAAAAAAATTGAAATAGAAAATAAATGCTTTATCCCTTTGTCATTGCAGGACAAATAAATCTTATTAAAATATCTAATCAATCAATTGCAAGCCAAAACCTGATTTTTATCAGTTTAATTTTTATATTCAAAATTTTTACTAATTTTGTCTCACTTTATATAAGTGGAAAGATTTGATTGATTGCAACCACTAAAAAAATGCTAAACCAAACTTTTTTAGAATCCCAATCAATCCTACCCTTTCTCAAAATCAATTTTATAAACAAATTAAATTTTTAAAAGAAATGGGATATTTATTTACGTCAGAATCGGTTTCTGAAGGTCATCCTGATAAAGTAGCCGATCAGATTTCAGACGCATTAGTTGATGCATTTGTAGCACAGGACCCAAATTCAAAAGTGGCCTGCGAAACTTTAGTTACAACCGGATTAACCGTTTTAAGCGGTGAAGTAAAAACAACAGCTTATGTTGATGTTCAGGAAGTAGCCAGGAGAGTGATCGAGAAGATTGGTTATACCAAAGCAGATTACAAGTTTGATAGTGAATCATGCGGTGTGATCTCATCTATTCACGGTCAGTCACCTGATATCAACCGCGGTGTTGAACGGAAAAAAGATGAAGACCAGGGAGCAGGTGACCAGGGTATGATGTTCGGTTATGCAAGTAACGAAAGCGATAACTACATGCCATTGGCCATTAATCTTGCGCATTTACTCCTCATTGAACTTGCAAAGATAAGAAGAGAAGGAAAACAGATGAAATATCT
>CAILAF010000371.1 GCA_903832075.1 uncultured Chitinophagaceae bacterium | reverse complement strand
TTTTCTGAAACACAGTTAATAGAATCAGCGCTATATTTTTAATAGCAACCTGCTATTTATTTTCAATCTCAAAACTAATCAATCTTGTGCAATCTATTCAAAATTCTGTTTTTTACATCATTCCAAACAAATTTTCTTTTTTATTATACGTACAGAAAATCAATCATTTACAGGGTGTGAATTCACACCCTTCACACCCTAAATTCAAAACAGTTACTTCTATTTGCCTACAAAAAACATCAAATACTATGGCAATAGAATTAATTACTAAAGACGATTTCACTCGCTTTAAACAAGAACTCTTTTCCGAACTAAAAACATTCTTAACCCCAACAACTGTTCCCATAAAACGTTGGCTAAAAACACATGAAGTTTTGAGGTTGCTAAAAATTTCTTCAGGCACTTTACAAACACTTCGAATTAATGGAACCATCAAAGCAAAAAAAGTAGGCGGCACTTTGTATTACGATTATATAGAAATAGAAAAAATGCTTTCTAAATAATTAATCATTATAGAATGTTCCTGACTTGCTATTCACCACTCACTATTCACGTTACCTAACTCCCGGCTATGAATTACATCCGCCATCTCTCAGCATTTTTCAATATCGCTAAAAACGATAATCGTTTAACTGCCATGCATGTAAGTCTGTACATCGCATTGTTTCAGTATTGGAATTTTAATCGCTTTCAAAATCCTTTCAAAATATATCGAGATGATATTATGAAGATGAGTCGTATCGGTTCTAAAAACACTTATCATAAATGCATTAAACAACTTCATATCACTGGATATATTTTACAGCATAAGTCAACCGCAAAATACAGTCCATCTAAAATAAGTATCATCAGGCTCGACAAAAAAGAGGAAAACCTATTGCAGCAACTCGTTTTATTCAGTCCCACATTTGATACTGCCCATGTCCCAAATCTAACCAATACTAATCCCAATAATGATACTGATTCAGTCGCAAACTTGGGACACCTATTAAAACATATAAACAATAAACCTATAAACGAGGAAAATTCGCATGCAATAATTTTTGAAAAAAATTGGGGAGTAGAAAAAACAAACGAATTGGCATCTGTCCCAAATGTGGGACAAGTAGAATCATTCTTTCAGCAAAATAATTATCCATCCCCCGAAGCACAAAAATTTTTTCATCATTACCAAAGCAATGGTTGGTTAATAGCCGGTAAAACAAAAATGAAAGACTGGCAATCATCTGCACATAAATGGATGTTGAATGCAAAAGATTTTACAAAAAACAATAATCACAATCTCAGCAACAACAAAGATTATTCACAACCTCTTTAACCATCATTCAACATCTAACATTCAACATTTAAAATTATGTCCTCCTCCGTTCCTCAAATCATCAAAGACATTTCAGTTCATACAGATTATACATTGTTTTATCAATTTATAAAAATCAAAGGAATTGAATTGTTTGGTCCCGATTTTATTTTATATGAAGAAGATGCGCCTGTAATTGCCAAACTATTAATTTATTTTTTGCAGGATAAAAAAATGTGCGACTTCAATAATATTTCATTGCACAAAGGTATTATGCTAACCGGTCCTGTTGGTTGCGGTAAAACAACATTACTTAATCTCATGCGTTTTTTATTGCCACCGGAGAAACGGTATTTTATAAAAC
>CAILAF010000370.1 GCA_903832075.1 uncultured Chitinophagaceae bacterium | reverse complement strand
TTGGTTGTATAATTCGTGTTTCAACTTTTTGCATGAACACATCATCAATAAATGGAACAGGTGTTACACAGCCCATGCCACCAGTGTTTGGGCCGGTATCGCCATCACCAATTCTTTTATAATCTTTTGCATGACCGATGATCTGATAATCTTTTCCATCAGTTAAAATAAACACACTTACTTCAATACCATCTAAAAATTCTTCAATCACAACCTTACTACTTGCGTCACCAAATTGTTTGTTGATAATCATTTCTTCAAACACTTGTAATGCTTCGTTTGTATCATTACAAATTACCACACCTTTTCCAGCAGCTAATCCATCTGCTTTTAAAACAATGGGCAATGAATGATGTTGTAGATATTTTTTTCCTTCTTCAAAATTTTCTTTTGTGAACTCTGCATAACCTGCTGTTGGAATATGATGCCGTTGCATAAATTTTTTGGAGAAAGATTTACTCCCTTCTAATTGTGCAGCATTTTTTGAAGGAGCTACAACAATTATATTTTTTAATGCATCATCATTTATATAAAAATCGTACACGCCATTTACTAATGGATCTTCGGGTCCAACAACAATCATATTTATTTTATGTTCAACACAAAATATTTTTTGTGCTTCAAAATCATTTACACCAATATTAATATTAGTACCATATTGTAGAGTGCCTGCATTGCCCGGCGCAATAAATAATTGATGGCAATGTTGACTTTTAGAAATTTTCCAAGCCAATGCATGTTCACGCCCACCGCTGCCTAAAAGAAGTATATTCATAATTGCGAAAGTACAATCTGCTTTTATTTCTCATCAAATAAAAAAAGCCATCTTTTTTTGATGGCTTTTTTTATACATTTTTATGAAGCTGTCGCTGCATCTTCATTTACATAACTTTTTTCGGGAAGTTTTTTGGCAACAAATAAATACAAAATAAAGAACACCGTTAATATTCCTACAAATAACCAATCATAATCAGCACCTTGAAATTTTGCAAAAAATCCTTTATTGGCAATACTGTTATTTACTAAACTATCGAAATAATTTCCAACAGAGATCATTAATAAATACAAAGCACTCATGGTACTTTTCATTGATTTTGGCGATTGCGTATACGCATATTCTAAACAAGTAATAGAAACCAGCACTTCAGCAGCCGATAAAATTAAATAAGCCAATACTTGCCACCATACTGAAGGATGCCCGCCATTATCAATATTTTTTTGTAACAATGCGATGATGATAAAACAGAATGCAGTTAATAATAATCCTGCACCGATCTTTCTTAGAGGCGTTGGTTTTAATCCAATCTTTTCAAAGAATGGATAGATGCCATAAGTAAAAATAGGGATCATGCTTATTAAGAAAACGGGATTAAAAGTTTGCACTTGTTCCGGTAATAATTCGTAACCAAAAACATGTAAATCTAATTTAGTGGCTTGTAATACCCACTCAGTAAGGTTTTGATCCCACATGGCCCAGAATATTGGTGTGAAAGCAAATACCATTAATATTCTGTAAACTGCTTGAACACCATCAATGGCTTCAGCAGAATATTTTTTTGCAACAATTTGCCAAACAGTTAAATCATTTTTTGTAAATATTTTTTTTATGGATTGAGTGATTGCATAAAAAGTAATACTCATGAAATTTTCTTTCTTAATCCCTGTTGGTTTAACACGAACATATTTTTTTCTTCCTATCCAAAAAGTAAAAGTGGCCAAACACATTAATATACCGGGTACGCCAAATGCAATTTCAGGTCCATATTTATGATATAAAATAGGAATGAGTATAGTTGAAAAAATAGAACCGCTGTTAATGCTAAAATAAAACCAGCCATACACTTTACTCATTAAATGCTGATTGCTTTTATCGAATTGGTCGCCAACATTTGCAGATACACAAGATTTTATTCCACCTGCAGCAATAGCAATGATAATTAAACCAATAGAAAATAAAGTTAGATTATGCGTTGATAGTGCCATTACTAAATTTCCCAAAGCATAAACAATGGATACATAAAAAATCACTTTGTATTTTCCAAAGAACCAATCTGCTAAAATTCCTCCAACCAATGGCATAAAATAAGCAAGCGTTACAAATAAATGTGTCAACTCATTTGATCTTGCTTCGCCGATATTTTGTAATAATGGGTTATGTGTTGGATTAAAAAATTGTGTGACTAAAAAAGTACTCATAATAGAACGTATTCCATAAAAACTAAAACGTTCTGCAGCTTCATTACCTATAATGTATGGAACTGATTTTGGCATTGACCCTTTCTTAATTGTTTCGTTAGATGCTGTCATAGTTGGTATTTAAATTTTAAAGATATTCGAAAATAGTTTCGAAAACATTTTTGTAGCTAAATAGTATGGCGTTATCTTGTAAAAAATTGCTGCTATGTCTGAGAAAAAAATATTCAAACCATTTGTTGCTCCCGAAACGAACATGAAGGAGTTTACCATTAAAGCTATTGTTGTTGGATGTGTATTCGGAATTATTTTTGGTGCTGCCACTGTTTATTTAGCGTTGAAAGCAGGGCTCACTGTTTCTGCATCAATACCTATTGCAGTCATGAGTATTTTATTAGGAAAACTTTTTTTAAAGACAACTATTCTCGAAAATAATATCATTCAAACAACAGGCTCAGCAAGCGAAAGCATTGCAGCAGGTGTTGTTTTTACATTACCCGGATTTTTATTTTTATCGGAACCATCCAGTGCTAACTTTTTTAATTACATGACCATTTTAACGCTGGCCATCTTTGGTGGAATATTAGGAACATTGATGATGATTCCTTTGCGTAAGGCATTAATTGTAAAAGAGCATGATACATTACCTTATCCCGAAGGAACGGCTTGTGCTTCTGTTTTAAAAGCCGGAGAGAAAGGTGGTGCATTGGCAAAAATTGCATTGAATGGTGTATTGTTTGCATTTGCTTATGCATTCCTTCAAAAAATATTTCATGTTATTGCCGAAGTACCTTTTTGGGCTACTAAACAAACAAATAAATTTTTTCCGTCAGCAAAAATCAGTGGAGAGATTACGCCTGAATATATGGGCGTTGGTTATATCATTGGTCCGAAGATTGGCGGTATTTTAGTAGCAGGTGGTGTATTAAGTTGGTTTGTTTTTATTCCGTTATTATCTGCATTGGTATCACCTGATGTGGTTGCATTGCAACAACAAAAATTAGGCTATTTATTAGATATGAATAAAGCCGGTGGTAAAGGCGGATGGAATCCTGCAACACATTTATTCAATGATTATTCCATTGCATTGTATTTTGCTTATATCCGTCAAATTGGTGCCGGAGCCGTTGCCGCAGGTGGTTTCATCACATTATTCAAAACAATTCCTACCATTAT
>CAILAF010000369.1 GCA_903832075.1 uncultured Chitinophagaceae bacterium | reverse complement strand
AATTCATATTTTTAATTGTCCTTATCTTCTTTTAGAAGAATTAGATAAGCTTACTCAATATTTTTCAAACGAGAATCTATCATTAACAGGTTCGGCAGATGATGTTGCATATATTATGTACACATCTGGAACTACAGGAAAACCAAATGGTGTACTTGTACCACAAGCAGGCATCATTCGACTTGTTGAATCAGATTTTATACCATTTTCACCTAATCAAACTTTCTTACAAGTCTCACCTTTAGGATTTGATGCTTCGACATTCGAAATTTGGGGTGCATTGTTGCATGGTGCTAAATTAGTTATTTATGGAAAACATATTCCTGAATTTATAAGAATATATTCATTTATAAATAAATATGAAATATCATGTTTATGGTTGACTGCAGCCCTATTTAATGCAATAATAGATGAAGCCCCGGAAATATTAACGGGAGTAAAATATCTTTTAACTGGTGGTGAAGCACTTTCAGTAAATCATATCCGAAAAGCCCAACAAAATTTACCAGATACAATTCTTATAAATGGTTATGGTCCAACTGAATGTACTACTTTTACTTGTTGCTATCAAATACCAATAATTGAAGATAAACATCAGAAATCTATACCAATTGGCAAGCCAATAAAATCCACAGAAGTTTATATTCTAAATGAAAAGTTGCTACCTGTAAATTCAGGTGAGATAGGAGAATTGTATGTAGCTGGTGCTGGTCTGGCGCTTGGATATCTTAATAATCCAAAACTAACTAATGAACGATTTCTACTAGTAGATAACTCAAAAGGCTTACCTAAACGTCTTTATAAGACTGGAGATTTGTGTAGGGAACAATCCGATGGGAATATTGATTTTGTTGGAAGGGTTGATTCTCAGATTAAAATAAATGGTTTTAGAATTGAAATTGCAGAAATTGAAATTTGCCTCAAGAAATATATATTTATTACTGATGCAATAATTTTATTAAAGCAAAAGGGTGATATAAAGAAGATTGTAGCATATGTTATTCCTCGAATTTACAATGAATCAATTCCAAAGAAAAGCAGGTCATTTGAGATTATCAATGTACTTGATAGAAATTCATTGAGCAAATATATGTTAAGTTGGTTGCCAACATACATGATTCCCCATGAAATCATTGAGTTGACTAACTTCCCTATAAATATCAATGGTAAAATCGATAGAAAATTACTCAAGGAAATAGAACCAATTGAAAAACACACACAAGATAGCGATATCATTGATAGTTTTGATAATAAAATAAAGTTGTTGTGTGAGGGTATGTTATCAATAAAAATATTGCATCAAAATGATAATCTTTTTGAATTAGGGGCAGAATCACTTTCTATGGCTCAATTAATATTTCATTTATCACAATTGTATAATGTCAATATTTCTGTTAATTCGTTATACATTGACCCAACATTAGCAAATTTGCTCAGATTGGTTAAGAGTGAAGATGCAAATGAACATAAAAACATACAAAGCAAGATTAATAATTCTATTTTATTATTTGATAATGAAAAAAAATATGATTTAGGAAATTTTGAAAATGAAAATGCATTAATAAAATTGAAAGAAGGTATTGGTTTGCCACTTTTTGTTGCACCCGGTCTGCAAGGAAATGCATTTTTTTTTGTTGATTTTGCAAAAAATCTGAATACCGACAATCCTGTTTATGTTTTTGAATATCCAGTTAATAGTGATGGCAGTATAATTGCTATGGATATGGAAGAATTAGCAAGTTATTATTTAAAAAACATGAAAACAATCCAGCCAGTTGGAGGTTATCAATTACTCAGATTTTCATTTGGGGGTAAACTGGTTTTTGAAATTGCACATCAATTAGAAATTCAACAGGAAACAATTTCAAGTCTTATAATTATTGATTCTGAAGGACCCTATAAAAAAAGTTGGTATAATAATGGAAATATACTTGGGACTGAAATATACACTGCAAAAAGAATCCCATTTCATTTATGGTCTAATTATTTGATTCGTAGATTATTGGGTAGATTCCTTAAGTATATTAAAAGTAAGTTGATAGCTTCGGATAAATCTGGAGTCTTATATAAAATTAATCAACCACATTTAGAACGTGATTTTCTTAGGCTTTGGATTAAATATAGCACTGATTATATGTTAAAATCAAAAGTAAGTATTGTCAACGGCAATAAAGAAGAATGGGAAACTTTATTATGTTATATTAAACATATCAGCCCAGATTTATATTTAAAAAATAATATAGTTGGTGAGATTACAATACACAATATTAATTGTGGACATGTAGAATTTTTTAGATTTCCACATTTATTGGAACTTACGAAAATTGTTGAAACTAATTTAAATTCAGTAAAACAATAATGATAATCTTAAAAACTAAAATTATGTAACTTGTTTATTAGCTAGTTTATAAATAAATTTCTTACATTAAATTTCAACTTTGTGCCTTAATATAAGTATTAATTTATTTTACAAATTTCATGATACGAAAATCTTCGATATATTCATTAATACTGAAGGAATTGTCACTGCCCATATTGGCGGTTTCGAGTATTTTTATCATTACGTTTTTTGGTTATATCTTGATCGAAGGTTTTAGTCCGCTAAAATCATTGTATTTTATGGCTACAACCTTCAGTACCATTGGTTTTGGCGATGTTGTTCCAATAACCAGAACCGGCAGATTATTTACAATATTTATCATTATCTCAGCCTTTACAGTCGGTATT
>CAILAF010000368.1 GCA_903832075.1 uncultured Chitinophagaceae bacterium | reverse complement strand
TTTTTGCAGGATCATCATAGGGCGCAAAATCGCAAGTGGCCGTAATAAATAATGGAAGTTTATTGGGATTATTAAATTGATTTAATTCGGTGTTGGTTAAAATGGCTGATCCTGATAATTGCTGATAACCACCGTGACCATTATAATTAAAAACCAATGTTCCGTCAAAAACCTGATTAACTATAGCAGCATTTACATCGGGGTAACGACTGCCACCGCTGCCACTCAGCATTTTATATGCATCCAAATAAATTTTATTTTGATTGAATGATGGATTGGTAGTTGTTGCATCTGCTGAAACAATTTCTGCATCTTGTACATGCAGATCATTGTCTTTATCATCGGCAACAAAAACCATTTGATTGCGCCATGGCCCAAAACTTTGTGGCGAATAATAATGAATGATCTTATCAACAATATTTTTTGCATCCTGTACATTTCTTGCGGGCAATCTTCCAATACCAATATCTAAAAGCGATGGCGGCGAAATAGTGTTCACATCATCAGCATCATTCAGCAAACCAAAAAAATCATCCGATGTATAAGTTGCCAAAGGATCGACCGAAATTAAACTTTCATAACAAGGCACTAAATTGCTGTTATTGCTGATGCGGTTTTTATAATCGAAAGAGGCTGCACCAAATAATAATAAATATTTCGGGCGAAGTGTAGAATCTGTTCCTGCTTTATCGAAATACATTTTTACAAAGTCACGCAATGCAGTGGGGTCGGGCGTTGCGGAGGAAAACTCATTAAAGATCTGATCGGTTGTTGCTACTGTCACCACATAACCATCGTGCTGTACATGAAAAGCAGCCAATCGATTTGCTTCACTTAACAAAGCAGTATTGGTTATAATAATTAGATCTGCTTTTGTTGATTGATGCAGATTTTGATTACTGATTTTATTTGAAGCAACCGGCGTTAAAAAATTACTGTTATTAAAAGCAACATACTCTCTTAATTGCGATGCATCGTTGATGAAATTTGTTTGATTATTATTGAATGATGTATTTATTTTTTGAGGAACTAATGAATTTGTTATTTCCCAAACTTCGGTTGAAGCTGTTGTATTATTTATATTGAATGATGCGATATTGTTATTTGCAACAGATTGCCAGTCGCGAAAAAATAATTGATTCGAATTATTCATCGCTACATTTTTTCGGCCATGAATTTCAAACCAATCTAACCAACCTTGTGCTCCTGCTGTTCCTGCATTAAAATTGAATGCAAGATTCAAAGTTGATTGTGTTGTTGTAAAATTATTTATCTGTGTTGCAGTAGTGGCATAAGCATCCAAAAAATATCCTGACACTGATGGGATATTAATTGTTTGAACTGATTGATTATTTATTGATACATTAAAACTGCTATTGGCCGCAACACTTCGTCCGGCAAGGCTTACAGACAATGTGAGTGGTTGCGAAGAAATTAATCCGGTAAAGTCGACATTAAAAGTTCGATTGAGAAAATTTCCATTCACGGTACTGAATTCTTCACCAAACCATTGCTTGCCGCTGTTTAAAAAATTGATGAGATCATT
>CAILAF010000367.1 GCA_903832075.1 uncultured Chitinophagaceae bacterium | reverse complement strand
GGCACTACTATGGTGATCGATTTTATTTTACAAAAACAAGGCAACAGTTTACAAACTGCATTAGAAGAATGGAAAAGCAGAAGCGATAATAATTGTGTAGGCGATTATAGTTTTCACATGGCGGTAACAGATTATAATGATGAAACAAAAAAAGAAATAAAACATTTTATTGATGAAGAAGGAATTACATCTTTCAAAACATTCATGGCGTACAAAGGTGCGTTGATGATTGATGACCGACAAATGATTGGTTTAATGCAGGAAGTAAAAAAACATGGCGGCTTAATTAATGTGCATGCAACCAATGGTGATATGATTGATTACTTAATTGCTAAACATAAAGCCGAAGGAAAATTAGCACCACTATATCATTATTTATCACAGCCTGAAGTTACTGAAAGTGAAGCCAGTGCTCGTTTTGCTGATATGGCAAATTATACAGGTTGTCCCGGTTACATTGTCCACTTAACATGCGAAGGTGCATTGAATGCGGTTCGCAATGCAGCAAAAAGAAATCAAAAAATATTTGTAGAAACTTGTATTCAATATTTAATTCTCGATGCAAGTTTATATGAAAATAATTTCGAAGGCGCAAAATGGGTAATGAGTCCGCCATTGCGTGAAAAGAAAGATCAGGCAACATTGTGGGCAGGAATAAATCAGGGATTGGTACAAGTTGTTGCAACAGATCATTGTCCGTTTAAATGGGAACAAAAATTATTAGGCAAAGATGATTTTTCAAAAATACCAAACGGACATCCTGCTATCGAAAACAGAATGGAATTATTGTTTAGTGAAGGTGTTGTAAAAAATAAAATCACTTTAAATAAATATGTTGAAGTAACATCAACAAATGCTGCAAAAATATTTGGTATGTTTCCAAAGAAAGGAACCATTGCTGTTGGCAGTGATGCAGACATTTTAATTTTTGATCCGAATGAAAAACATATTTTATCTGCAGCAACACATCACATGAATGTTGATTACAGTGGTTATGAAGGTTGGGAAGTGACAGGTAAAGTAAAAACAGTTTTATTACGCGGACAAGTTGCGATTGATAATAATAAATGTTTGATAGAAAAAGGATATGGCAAGTTTATTAAAAGAAATAAAGTTGCTCAGATAATTTAAAATTAAGAGTTAAGAATTATGAGTGATTCTAAGAAACCAGATAGTATTATTCAACAAAAATCTTATGCTTTTGCATTAGCTGTTATAGTGCTATATAAAAATTTATTAAGTGATAAAAAAGAGTTTGTTCTTTCAAAACAATTTCTAAGATCAGGAACTTCCATCGGTGCAAATGTAAATGAAGCAATCTGTGCACAATCAAAAAGAGACTTTGTTCACAAACTTAGTATCGCACTGAAAGAAGCAAGAGAAACAATGTATTGGTTACACCTTTTAAAAGATAGTGAATATATTATGCAAATAATTTTCGACAAATTAAATCAGGATTGCAATGAAATAATAAAAATTTTAAGCAGTATAATTCTCACAACGAAACAAAAATATTTTAATCAATCAACTCATAATTCTTAACTCATAATTTTAAATTAAACTACATGCCGAGAATAATTAAATCAGGATTAATTCAAATGAGTTTGCCTAAAACAGAAGGCGAAGGAACCATCGAAGAAATTAAAGAAGCAATGCTTCAAAAACATATTCCGCTCATTGAAGAAGCCGGAAAAAAAGGTGTGCAGATTTTATGTTTACAGGAAATTTTTAATACGCCATATTTTTGTCCGGGACAAGATCGTGCATGGTACGAATCGGCTGAAACTGTTCCCGGGCCTACAACAGAGCGCATGGCAGCTTATGCAAAAAAATATAACATGGTGATGATTGTTCCTGTTTACGAAAAAGAACAGGCCGGTGTTTTATATAATACCGCAGCGGTGATTGATGCTGATGGAACTTATTTAGGCAAGTACAGAAAAAATCATATTCCGCATACTTCAGGCTTCTGGGAAAAATTTTTCTTTAAGCCCGGAAACCTTGGCTATCCTGTTTTTCAAACAAAGTATGCAAAAGTTGGAGTTTACATTTGTTACGATCGACACTTTCCCGATGGTGCAAGATGTTTGGGTTTGAATGGTGCAGAAATAGTTTATAATCCTTCTGCAACTGTTGCGGGTTTATCGCAATATTTATGGAAGTTGGAACAGCCTGCACATGCCGCTGCCAATGGATATTTTATGGGTTGCATTAATCGTGTTGGTGAAGAAAAACCATGGAACCTCGGCAAGTTTTATGGCAGCAGTTATTTTGTTGATCCACGCGGACAAATTTTTTCGCAGGCATCAGAAGATAAAGATGAATTATTAATTGCCGAATTTGATTTGGATATGATTGAAGAAGTAAGATGTGTTTGGCAATTCTTCCGCGACAGAAGACCGGAGACTTATGGCAAGCTCGTTGAGCTTTAGTTTAGAATTTAAAATTATGAGTTATGAATGATTACCATTTTTTCAACTCATAACTCTTAACTCATAATTCATAATTATTGAAATGATTAAAAATAATCGTTTAACAAAAGAACAATACGAAAATAACTTCAGCGACATTCATCCGCCGTTCGAAACGCCTGATGCAGCTTTGGTTGAAGCCAATCGTTGTTTGTTTTGTTATGATGCACCATGCACTAAAAGTTGCCCTACCAGTATCAATATTCCCAAATTCATCAAACAAATTTCAAGTAGCAATATCAAAGGATCGGCACATACTATTTTTCAATCAAATATAATGGGCACAGGATGTTCGAAGGTTTGTCCGGTTGAAAAATTATGC
>CAILAF010000366.1 GCA_903832075.1 uncultured Chitinophagaceae bacterium | reverse complement strand
TATTAGACAATACAGATAGAAACAGAACTTCTCCTTTTGCATTTACAGGAAATAAATTTGAATTCCGTGCTGTAGGCTCTTCTGCAAATTGTGCCAGTCCAATGACAGTATTGAATGTTATTCTTGCAGAAACTTTGAAACAATTCAAAAAGAATGTGGATGCATTAATTGAGAAAGGTGAGAAAAAAGAAATTGCTATCATGCAAATCATTCAAAAAAATATTGTTGAGAGTAAGAAAGTTTTATTTGAAGGTGATGGTTATAGTGAAGCATGGCATCATGAAGCAGAACGCAGAGGATTACCAAATGTTCCAACCACTCCTTTGGCATTAGATGCAATGGTAACAGATAAAGCCAAACATTTATTTGAAAGCAATAAAGTTTATTCTCATCCTGAATTGGAAGCAAGACATGAAATTGAATTGGAAAAGTATATTAAGAAAGTTCAGATTGAGGCAAGGATCATGGGTGATTTGGCACTTAATCATATTATTCCAACAGCAGTGAAATATCAAAACCAATTATTAAAAAATGTGAATGGTTTAAAAGCAGCAGGATTGCCGGAAAGTACATATAAAAGCCAATTGAGTATTTTGAAAGAAGTTAGTGATCATATACAAGTTGTGCATGAAAAAGTACAAGCAATGGTGGATGCAAGAAAAGTTGCTAATAACATTGATAATACCAGAACAAAAGCGATTGCATATTGCAGTCAGGTAAAAGAAGCATACTTTGATGTAATCCGTTATCATGTTGATAAATTAGAACATTTAGTTGACGATGATAACTGGACATTACCTAAGTATAGAGAAATGTTATTCCTGAGATAATTTCAACAATGCCTATTTAACAAAAAATCCCCCCACCGTTTGCAGGGGATTTTTTGTTGTTCTTCCATCAAACCGAAAATAATTACCGTCCACCGAAAAAAAAGTTTTGCATTACTCTATTAATTGTAATTTTTCATTCCTAAAAACAAAAAAATAAGTTTTATGAAAAAAGTATTTGCACTAATTGCCTTTTTTGTAGCCTGCTCATTCACTACATTAATGGCACAAGGCGGTGGCCAACAAATGGATCCGGCTGCACGTATGGCAATGATGAAAGACAGATTGAAAGATGTTGGTCTTACTCCTGTACAAACAGATTCTGTTGTAGCTATTTACATGGAAAGACCTGCAGGCATGGCTAACATGAGAGACATGAGTCCTGAAGACAGACAGGCAGCAATGAAAACAATTGCTGATGCCAGACAAAAAAGAATGGAAAAAAATGGTCTTACAGCAGACCAAATTAAAAAAGTACAAGATGCTTTGGCAATGGGTCGTGGTGCCGGCGGTCAACGTCCTCCTGGCGGTGGCAACTAATTAATTTATTTTAATAAAAAACCCTTTCAAGATTTGAAAGGGTTTTTTATTAATTGCATTAAAACCTTGCCGAACTTTTTCCGGCATCTGATGTTTTAATTATCTGATACTATTATTGTAATGCTGATGCTGAAACAAATACAGTAAGAAAGAAAACTATTTCATTGTAAAGTTCTCTAAAAACTTAGTAGTGAAATTTCCTTTTCTAAAATCTTCGTTCTGCATTAATTGCAAATGAAAAGGAATGGTTGTCTTCACTCCTTCAATTACATATTCACTCAAGGCACGATACATAGTATTGATGGCTTCTTCTCTCGATTGCGCTACAGTAATTAATTTTCCGATCATTGAATCATAATAAGGCGGAATAACATAACCTGTATACACATGGCTGTCTACACGAACACCATGTCCGCCGGGCGTATGCAATGTTGTAATCTTTCCGGGAGAAGGACGAAAATCGTTATAAGGATCTTCTGCATTGATACGGCATTCTATTGCATGCATTTCAGGGAAATAATTTCTTCCTGATATTTTTTCTCCCAATGCAATTTTTATTTGTTCTTTGATCAAATCATGATTGATCACCTCTTCTGTTACACAATGTTCTACCTGAATACGTGTATTCATTTCCATGAAATAAAAATTGCGATTTTTATCTACCAAAAATTCAACAGTACCTACACTTTCATAATTAATGGCAGCAGCAGCTTTAATAGCAGCAGCACCCATTTTCTCACGAAGCTCTGGTGTCATAAATGGTGAGGGGGATTCTTCAACTAATTTTTGATGACGACGTTGAATAGAACAATCTCTTTCACTTAAATGACAAACATTTCCATATTGATCTCCTGCAATTTGAATTTCTATATGACGAGGTTCTTCAACAAACTTCTCCATATAAATTCCATCATTCTTAAAAGAAGCACCGGCTTCGGCTTTTGCAGTATTGAATGCTCTTTCCATTTCTTCTTCATTCCATACAACACGCATTCCTTTACCACCGCCACCGGCAGTAGCTTTTAAAATAACCGGATAACCTACTTTATTCTTTGCAAGTTCTTTGGCCTGTTCAACACTTTCCAATAATCCACCACTACCGGGAACAACCGGAACACCTGCTTTGATCATTGTTTCTTTGGCGGTGATCTTATCTCCCATTGAATTGATCATCTCAGGAGTTGGACCAATAAATTTTATTCCATGATCTGCACATATTTGTGAGAACCTTGCATTCTCAGCTAAAAATCCGTAACCAGGATGTATTGCATCAGCATTAGTGATTTCAGCAGCAGCCATGATATGCGGAATATTCAAATAAGAATCTGCCCCGGCAGGTTTACCAATACAAACCGCTTCATCAGCAAAACGAACATGCAAACTATCTCTGTCGGCAGTTGAATAAACTGCAACAGTTTTAATTCCCATTTCTCTACAAGTTCTAATTACACGAAGTGCAATTTCTCCTCGATTAGCTATTAATACTTTTTTGAACATTGATACAATTTGAAAATTAGAAGATGTGCAAATGTGCAGATTATATCAACTTGCACATTCGCAAATTTGCACATTCACAACTAAATCGGCTCTACAAGAAATAAAGGTTGATCGTATTCAACAGGGCTACTATCATCTACTAAAATTTTCACGATCTTTCCTTTTACTTCTGCTTCTATTTCATTAAATAATTTCATGGCTTCAATAATACATACCACTTTACCGGGTTCTATGATTGTGCCCACTTCTGCAAAGTTGGGTTTATCGGGAGCTGACTTGCGATAAAAAGTTCCAATCATTGGACTCTTAATAGTAATTAAATTATCTGCTTTTGGAGCCAGAGGAGCAGTTGCAACAACTGGAGTGGATGCAGGAGCAACGGGTGTAGGTGGTGCCACATTATATACTTGCTGCGGAGATGCTGCAACAGTTACAACTTGTTCTTCTTTTTGTTTGATAGTTACTTTACCATCTTTGTCTTCGATACTAATTTCTCCAATGTTACTTTTGTTGATAATCTTAATTAATTCGTGTATTTGTTTTAAGTCCATAACAGGCAAGTTTAAGGGTAAAAACAGTTAATTTTGATTGAAAAGAGGGGCAAAATAGGCAAAAATTGATAAAAACAGCTATTTTTTTATAAAAGGCATTTTCGCCAATATAAATAAAAAAGCCCCAGTTTTGATGGGGCCTGATATTATTCTTTTACACGTTCAACGTAATCGCCTGTTTTGGTATTGATACGTATATGTTCTCCTTCATTCACAAACAAAGGAACATTAACTGTAGTGCCGGTATCAATAGTGGCAGATTTAGTAGCACGAGTGGCAGTATCACCACGAACACCCGGTTCACAATAAGTAATGAGTACAACAATTTTTTCAGGTAATTCTGCACCAATTGGTAATTCTGTTTCCATATTAATGAAAACAAAAACTTCTCCACCCTCTTTTAAATATTGAGGCGCATCAATCATTTCTTCTGCCAAAACTATCTGCTCAAAAGTATCATTGTCCATTAAATTATAACCGCTATCATCTTTATATAAGAACTGATAGGTTTTCTTTTCAACGCGAATAGGAAAGATATTCTCACCACTATTCCATGTTTTTTCTATGGAACGTTTATTATCTACACCTTTTAGTTTAGCCCATATTTTAGCGGCCGCACGTGCAGTTTTGTTTTCGCCAAAATCTACTACACTGTATAAACTGCCATCAAGTTTAAGTATCATACCACGACTGATATCTGCTGTTGTTGCCATAATAAATTTTTAGAGCCGCAAATGTAGGCAAAGCGAATGAAATAGCATTACGGTAAATCTATTTTGAATTTGTTAGTACAAAAAATGAAAAGATTTTTAGACATGACTAAAATCATGTTAGTTAATCATCCTCACAAATACATTTGTCTGCATTTTTAATAGACTTTATTATATTCGCTCTATGTATAAGGTTTTTGTATTTGTTATATTGTTTCTTGCGTATGTTAGTTATAGCTATTGGGTATACACCAATGGCACCGAAAAAGCAACAGTAATGACCGTTAATCAACAATATGGCAAACAATTGTATCAGGAATATAATTGCCAGTCTTGTCATCAGTTATTCGGATTGGGCGGTTATTTGGGGCCAGAACTTACAACAGTAATATCTGATAAGAACAGGGGCGAATTATTCGCAAAAATTATTTTAGAGAATGGTGCAATCAGAATGCCTAATTTTCATTTTACATCCGATAAAGTAAATGCATTGTTGGATTACTTTAAATATGTTGATGCCAATGCATCTTCTTATAAAAATAATAATGAAAGAAAATGAAACTAAGCAATAGCCGTGTAGGAAGTTTGTTTATTGTAATTGCATTAGGTTCCTTATTATTGGGATTACTATTCGGCGTATTGGGAGGATTACAATATGTATTTCCTGATTTTTTAAAAGTTCATCTCTCCTTTCAAAAAATGCGCCCATTACATGTGTATCTTGTTATCAACTGGATATTCTGCTCAGCAACAGGTGCTATATATTTTTTTGTTCCTGAATATTCCTGTAAACAATTGTTCTCGTCTGTATTAGCAAAAATGCATGTTGCATTACAAGCAATCATTTTAATAATTGTTGTTACAGGCTTTTTCGCAGGCATATTTGGTGGCAGAGAATATTTAGAATTCCCACCATGGATTATTATATTAATTATTGCTGCATGGATCGTATTCATGATCAATTTTTTTGTTACTGTAAAGCCTTCGTTTAAACATGTTCCGGTATATATTTGGAGTTGGTCAACCGGATTAATATTTTTTTTAATCACCATTATTGAAGCACAGTTATGGTTATTGCCATTCTTTAATAATAATATTATTCGCGATGTAACGGTACAATGGAAAGCAATGGGCTCCATGGTTGGATCATGGAATATGCTGGTGTATGGCAGTTCAATGTTTGTGATGGAAAGAATGACGGGTGATAAAACAGTAAACTTTTCTAAAAAAGCATTCTTCTTTTATTTTTTAGGATTAACCAATTTGATGTTCAATTGGGGACATCATACATATATTGTTCCTTCATCGCATGTTGTTCAAACAATTTCTTATGTTATCAGTATGACGGAGTTATTGATATTGGGAGAAATGATTTATTCGTGGAGAAAAAAATATTTATTATTATATAAAAACAAACGCCCGCTTCCATTCAGGATATTAACTTATGCTGAAGTTTGGATATTTGTGAATTTAATTTTATCCATCACAATTTCTATTCCATCCGTTAATTTCTATACGCATGGAACGCATATTACTGTTGCACATGCCATGGGTGCAACAATTGGCATCAACACACTTTTATTATTAGCCTCATTATGTTTAATTGCTTCAGAAATTGCAGAAGATGTTTTAAAATCAAAAGCATTTACAAGAGGTATTGTGTTAATGAATGCTTCTTTACTTATTTTCTGGCTAAGTTTAATTGGCATGGGCATTTGCAAGATTAGTGCCGTACAACAACAGAATGGTTTTTATGAAATGATGAATAAACTATTGCCTTATTTTAAAGTATTCATGGTGTCAGGAATATTTATTGTAATAGGATTATTAATGATGATCGTGCCTTTGTTTAAAATATTTATTCGTTCTTCATTTCAGAAAGAAATAAGAAAGTAGATCATATCAACTTCAATTAGTAAAAATCCATTCATAATTAATAATTGTTCGTTTAAGTTTATGCTATAATTTTGCGGCACTTTAAACAAATTAATTCTTTCCCATGTCTGTTTTAGTAAATAAAAATTCAAGAATCATTGTTCAGGGTTTTACCGGAACAGAGGGCACTTTCCATGCCACACAAATGATCGAATACGGAACCAATGTTGTTGGTGGTGTCACTCCAAATAAAGGTGGAACTACACATTTAGATAAACCTGTGTTTAATACAGTTGCCGATGCAGTAAAAGAAACCGATGCAAATGTGAGTATCATATTTGTACCACCAGCATTCGCAGCCGATGCAATTATGGAAGCAGCCGATGCAGGTATTGCTTTGGTTGTTTGCATTACAGAAGGTATTCCTGTACAGGATATGGTGAAAGTGAAAAATTATTTATTAGGAACAAATACCAGATTGGTTGGTCCAAACTGCCCGGGTGTAATTACAGCCGAAGAAGCAAAAGTGGGTATCATGCCTGGATTTATTTTTAAGAAAGGACGAATTGGTATTGTATCAAAATCCGGAACATTAACTTACGAAGCTGCCGATCAAGTTGTGAAAGCAGGATTGGGAATCAGCACTGCTATTGGTATTGGCGGTGATCCAATTATTGGAACCACAACAAAAGAAGCAGTTGAAGTATTTATGAATGACCCAGAAACAGATGGAATCATTATGATTGGTGAAATTGGTGGTAGTATGGAAGCTGATGCTGCAAGATGGATCAGAGAAAATAAAAAGAAACCGGTTGTTGGTTTTATTGCCGGACAAACTGCACCTCCCGGAAGAAGAATGGGACATGCAGGTGCCATCATTGGCGGTGCTGATGATACTGCTGCTGCTAAAATGAAAATTATGACAGAATGCGGAATTACAGTGGTAGCAAGCCCTGCAGATATTGGTAAAACAATGGCAGAAGTTTTAAAAAAATAAAATGACGATAAAATATTTTACACCCATCAAATAATTGATGGGTTTTTTATTAGAATAAACGACTGCTGATTTTTGTTTACTTACTTTTATCATTATGAGATTCATTCTTTTTATTACTTTACTTTTCATTGGCGCATCATCATTTGCTCAACAAAAAAAATCTGCTATACAAATTCATTGCATCGCACCAAAATATTTGCACAACGGAAATAAAATTGAATTGACTGTTTCCATCACTCATCAATTAAAAACAGAAAACACTGGAACTGTTACGTTAGAAATATTTAATAACATTACTAACACAAGTGTGGATGGTTGGTTCCTGAATGTTTTTCCTTTACAGTATTTTACTTCCATCAACAACAAAATATTTAAAACAAAATTTCCTGTTACTGTACCGATGGATTATAAAGGAAAAATAAAAATGATTATCAAAGCATCTTGTGCCGATGCTAAAGATTCCGTTGCTTTCATCATTCCAATTCTCTCAACAAAAATGCTGCATGACTAATACAATTGAAACAGATTATATCATTATTGGGCAAGGACTTTGCGGAACTTTTTTAAGTTATTACTTACAAAAAGCAGGAAAAAATATTATTGTTATTGATGAACCAAATCCTTACTCATCAAGCAAAGCAGCGAGTGGTGCTATTAATCCGGTTACAGGAAGAAGGATTGTCAGAACATGGATGATTGAAGAAGTAATGCCTTTTGCTGTAACCATTTATCAGCAATTGGAAAAAGAATTAAATGTATCCATCATTCAACAAACCAATATCATTGACTTTCATCCAACCACACAAATGAAGTTTGCTTTTGCTGAAAGAATGCAAAAAGAAAGTTTCTTAAAGATCCCTGATAATATTCCATTGTTGCAAAAATATTTCAACTTTTATTTTGGTGCAGGTGAGATTAATCCATCCTGGTTAGTTGATATGCAAAACTTATTATCGGCATGGAGAAAAAAATTATCAGATAAAAATTTATTAAGAGAAGAGAAATTTGAAATTGAAAATTTAGTTGTTGAAAAAGATGCTGTTACTTATAAAAATATTCATGCGCAAAAAATATTTTTCTGTGATGGTATTGAAGGAACAGAGAATCCATATTTTAAATTATTGCCTTATTCAAGAAACAAAGGTGAAGTGATTATTGCAAAAATTCCGGGCTTACCAAGAACAAATATTTTTAAACAAAGTTTTGCCATTGTTCCATGGAAAGAAGATTTATTTTGGGTTGGCTCAACATACGAATGGAAATTTGCAGATGCAAATCCAACAGAACTATTCAGAAAAAAAGTGGAAGAGCATTTAAAGCAATGGTTAAAAATACCGTTTGAAATCATTGATCATTTTGCATCTATCCGTCCTGCTAATATGGAGCGCAGACCCTTTGTGGGATTACATCCTGTGCATTCATCCATCGGTTTATTAAATGGCATGGGCACAAAAGGTTGTACACTCGGACCTTATTTTGCGCATCAATTGGCTGAACATCTTATCAATCATACTTCCATTAATCCATTGGCAGATGTAAAACGTTTTACTAAAATTTTGTCGAGATAATTTTCCAATACTTAATTTTAAATTATACTAAACTGTTTTAATGCTATGAGCAAAAACCAAATTGCTGAAGCAACTTATAGTATTCCTGTAAGTTTCAGAAAAATGGAAAACCTGCATATTGTTTTTTGGTTAATAAAAGATATTAGTTGGTGTATGGTATGGCGGCCATTAGGTATTGCAATGATATTTCCAACATTAATTGTATCAATTATAATTGCATGGAGAACAAGACAATTTGTTTCTGAATTATGCCATAATGTTGCTATTAGTTTTTGGATATCAGCCAATGCTTATTGGATGATCAGTGAGTTTTTAAAGTTTGATGAGAACATTGTATTCGGAAATTTTCATTATAAACAATTAGCAATGATTCCTTTTTTAATTGGAATCATTTTGTTGGCATTTTATTATTTGTATTGGAAACCTACACATAAAGATGCCATTGAAACGATGTAAGAATTATATTTTTATTCATCAATTCATCTGCAAAATTCATTTGGTTATATTTGCAACCATTTAACTATGTATGATGTAAGATGCTTGATTTAAAATAACATCATAAATCAGACATCTCACATCCGACAACAAAATAATAAATCTTAAATCAAAAATAAATTATGTATCGTTCGCACACATGTGGAGAATTAAGAATAGAGAATGCAAATCAGCAAGTAACATTAGCAGGTTGGGTTCAAACAGTTAGAAAGTTCGGTGCTATAACTTTTATTGATTTGCGTGACCGCTATGGCATTACACAATTATTATTTGGTGAAGAATTAAATAATGAATTAGATCAATCACCATTAGGAAGAGAATTTGTTTTGCAAGTAAAAGGAATGGTGAATGAAAGAAGTAATAAAAATGCAAACATTGCAACCGGTGATATTGAAATAAAAGTTGAATCATTTAAAGTATTGAATAAATCTGCTGTTCCGCCTTTTACTATTCAGGATGATACTGATGGCGGTGATGATTTAAGAATGAAATATCGCTATCTCGATTTGCGCCGTAATGCTGTAAAGAAAAATTTAGAATTGCGTTATGCAGTCAATCGTTCTGCAAGAAATTATTTGCATGAAAATAATTTCATGGATATTGAAACACCTTTCTTAATTAAATCAACACCTGAAGGTGCAAGAGATTTTGTTGTGCCCAGTAGAATGAATGCCGGACAATTTTATGCATTACCACAAAGTCCGCAAACTTTCAAACAATTGTTGATGGTTAGCGGTTATGATCGTTACTATCAAATTGTAAAATGTTTTAGAGATGAAGATCTGCGCGCTGATCGTCAACCTGAATTTACACAGATAGATTGTGAAATGTGTTTTGTAGAACAAGAAGATATTTTAAACATGTTTGAAGGTTTGATAAAACAAATTTTTAAAGACGTAAAAAATATTGACTACAAAGAAACTGTTGAACGAATGAGTTGGGAAGAAGCGATGTGGCAATATGGAAATGATAAACCGGATATTCGTTTTGGAATGAAGATTTGTAATTTAAAATTCCCATCACATACATTTTCTTCTAAGGAAAATATTTCATCATTAATCAATGGTGCAGACTTTAAAGTATTTGATGAGGCTGAAACCGTTGTTGCCATTGCTGTTCCGGGATGCAGTGAATATTCACGTAAACAAACTGATGAATTAACTGAATGGGTTAAACGTCCACAAATAGGAATGAAAGGTTTAGTTTTCATAAAAGTAAATACCGATGGAACTTTTAAAAGCAGCGTTGATAAATTTTATAGCGAAGAAAAATTAAAAGCCATTGCATCAGCAACAAATGCAAGTGCAGGAGATTTAATTTTAATTCTTGCAGGTGCTGAAGAAAGAACAAGAAAAGCAATTAGTGAATTGCGTTTGGAAATGGGCAAACGTTTGGGATTAAGAAAAGAAAATGAATTTAAATTGTTGTGGGTATTGGATTTTCCATTGTTTGAATATGCGGAAGAAGATAATCGTTGGGTGGCTCGTCATCATCCATTCACTTCACCAAAACCAAGTGATATTCAAGTGATGATTAATAATAATCCGGTGATTGAAAATGCAGCCGACTATTTAAAACATCCTTATGCCAACATTAAAGCAAATGCTTATGATATGGTTTTGAACGGTAATGAAATTGGCGGTGGTTCTATCAGAATTTATCAAAGAGAATTGCAGGAAAAAATGTTTGCAGCATTAGGAATGGATGCAGCAGAACAACATCATAAGTTTGGATTTTTATTAGGTGCTTTTGAATATGGTGCTCCTCCGCATGGTGGTATTGCATTTGGTTTTGACAGATTATGCTCTATTCTCGGCGGCAGTGAAAGCATCAGAGATTTTATTGCATTTCCTAAAAATAATTCAGGCAGAGATGTTATGTTAGATGCACCATCAACTATTGATGAAAAACAATTTGAAGAGTTGCAGATAAAATTGAATTTGAAATAAGAACAAAATAATATTCATCTTATAAAAAGCACTTTAAAATTTATAGTGCTTTTTTATTTTCAAATATTTTTTTCCTATATTGAGCAAAGAACGATTGCACGTCATTATAATGACGGTGCAATTTTTTATTTTATTCCAAAAACAAGTGTATGGGCAGCGAAAATCTTTTGCAACAATATCATTTGCCCAAAGGCATATGGGATGAAATGGCTGATACAAATGGCATTCGTCCGCAATACACCGAAGTATTGAATGCATTGAAACAATTTGATTTAAACGCATTGCATCAAAAAGATAGATTGGCCGGTGAATTGTTCATGAATCAAGGAATTACTTTCACCGTATATAGCGATAATGCCGGCATTGAAAGAATTTTTCCATTCGATATTATTCCTCGTATCATCACATCAGCAGAATGGGCACATATTGAAAGCGGCATCAAACAACGTTTAAAAGCGCTCAATCTTTTTTTAACAGATATTTATAGTGAACAACAAATCATCAAAGACAAAATTATTCCGGCAGAATTAATTGCTTCTTGTCCGCATTACACACGCGAAGTATTTGGCATTAAAGTGCCTTATGATATTTATGTTCATATTAGTGGTATTGATTTGATTCGCGGAGATGATGGAACATTTTATATTTTAGAAGATAATCTTCGCACCCCAAGTGGTGTAAGTTATATGTTAGAGAACAGAGAAGTAACCAAACGTTTATTTCCTGAAATGTTGAATACTTGCAAAGCAAGAATGGTAAGTAATTATCCATTGTTGTTGCATCAAATATTATTATCGCTTGCACCGCAACAATTATCTAATCCAACAGCAGTGATTTTAACACCCGGTATTTTTAATTCTGCTTATTACGAACATACTTTTCTTGCCAGACAAATGGGTATTGCATTAGTAGAAGGAAGAGATCTGGTGGTTGATAATCATAAAGTGTATATGAAGACCACCAATGGTTTACAACAAGTGCATGTTATTTACAGAAGAGTGGATGATGATTTCTTAGATCCGCTGGTATTCAAGCCAGACAGCGCTTTGGGCGTTCCGGGTTTAGTAGGTGCTTATCGAAAAGGGAATGTTGCCATCGTTAATGCAATGGGCAATGGTGTTGCTGATGATAAGGCCGTTTATGCTTATGTGCCCAACATGATAAAATATTATTTGAATGAAGAACCGATATTACCAAATGTTCCAACTTATCAAATGAGTAATAAAGAAAAGAGAGAATTTGTGTTTAATAATATTCATAAAATGGTAATTAAAAGAACCAATCAAAGTGGCGGTTACGGAATGTTAATGGGCAACACTGCACAAGAAAAAGATATTGAAGAATTTGAAAAAGCAGTGGAAGAAGATCCAAGAAGTTTTATTGCGCAACCAATTATTAATTTATCAACTGTTCCATGTTTTATTAATGGAAAATTTGAAGCAAGGCATGTTGATTTGCGTCCGTATGCATTATGTGGTCCGCATGGAATTGAAATTGTTCCCGGCGGATTAACACGTGTGGCATTAAAAAAAGGATCATTGGTAGTAAATTCATCGCAAGGTGGTGGAAGTAAAGACACTTGGGTGATTGAATAAAACCCCCAACCCCTAAAGGGGAGTGTATTTTATTTTGAGTATTTGATTTGTAAATATTTTTTAACCCCCCTTCATGGGATGGGGGCAAAACTTAAAATTCATGCTTAGTAGAATTGCTGATTCTTTGTTTTGGTTAAGTCGTTATATGGAACGCGGTGATGGTTTATTGCGCAGCACTCGTACGCATTATATTTTATTACTTGATAAAGGTGTAAATACTGATATTTCATGGAAACCGATTTTAGAAATATTCACAACCTGTAATAAAGAAGAAATTGAGATACTAAAAAACAATTCTGATGAAATATTGAAAAAAATATTAGTAGATGTAACCAATCCAAATTCATTAAAAGTAATGATCACTCGGGCAAGAGAAAATGCAAGAGGCGTGCAAGATCATATCACTAAAGAAGTATGGGAACAAGTAAATCATATTTTTCATTCAGCGAATACACTTTCTAACAATCATCATTTAGAAGGTATTGATACAATGCCTACCATTGATGCCATTACCAAT
This sequence comes from uncultured Chitinophagaceae bacterium, assembly GCA_903832075.1. Taxonomy (GTDB): domain Bacteria; phylum Bacteroidota; class Bacteroidia; order Chitinophagales; family Chitinophagaceae; genus CAILAF01. The sequence goes on along the minus strand of CAILAF010000366.1, from coordinate 4,723 downwards.
GATTGTATTTTATATAATGGCGTTGCCGATACCACCATGCCACGCGGACTGGGCTGGTGTTTCATGAATTTGGGCAGATATATTGAACGATGTTTATTAACCATTGAATTAAGTAATAAATATTTTGAATTGATTGATTATAATATAGAAGACGAAAAAAATATTTTGCAATGGCGACCATTATTATTATCACTATCCGGCTATGAATTGCATTTAAAAACGTATCGCAGCAGTAATCACAATCAAAATACCTTGCATCAGGTTTTGTTTAATGAAAATTTTACAAGAAGTGTTTTATATACTTTAAATAGAATTGAAAGATATTTTGAAGAGGTAACAAAAAATAATAATAGTGAAGAAGTTGTTGCACTTTCCAAACAATTAGGAAGGTTGATAAGTAAAGTACGTTATACCGACTTTGATTCATTGAATCCCATTACATTGCAGCCTTATTTATTAGAAGTAAGAAAAGAATTAGTAGCGTTTAGTAAAGAGTTTGCTGGATATTTCTTTTCTTATACTTAATTGAACCCTATGCCGATTTTTAAGATTCATCACGTTACCAAATACGAATACGACAGGTCTGTTAAAGAAAGTAGTAATGAAATAAAAATATTTCCTATCATTAATGATGAGCAGGAAGTGTTACAACACGAATTGGTAATTACAGGAAATCCGGATGTATATGTATTTGATGATTATTGGAAAAACAGAATTGGATTATTTAATTTATTACCACCGCACAAAAGTTTGCTGATTGAAAGTAAATTAACAGTACGCACTACACAATCATCTTCATTAAATATCAATTTTAATTCTGATTGGGATGAATTAAAAAAAGAAACGGATGATGTTTTACAATTATTAGAATTAAGCAAACCCACATTTATACAATCTCAACAAAAAATAAAAGAGATTATTGAAGTATTGCAACCACAAAAAAAATCCATTGCTCAAACAGTGGAAGATTGTAACACTTATATCTTTAATGAATTTAAATATATTAAAGGCATTACCGATATTGAAACAACGGTTGATGAAATTTTAGAACACCGTTCCGGTGTGTGTCAGGACTTTGCACATTTGATGTTACAAATTTTAAGAACGTTAAATATTCCATGCCGTTATGTAAGTGGATATATTTGTCCGAATAAAAACGGTATGCGTGGTGAAGGTGCAACACATGCTTGGATAGAAGCTTATATTCCAAATTATGGGTGGGCCGGTATTGATCCAACTAATAATGTATGGGTAACCAACACACATGTGAAACTCTCTGTGGGCAAAAATTTCAACGATTGTACCCCAATCAAAGGAACATTCAAAGGGCCTGCCAAACAAAATTTATCAGTATATGTTTCTATTGGTTACGAAGATGGACATGTATTTGAAGAAGTAAATAATGTTGAGCTGCAAAAACAACTCAATCAAAAAGAAGAAATTTTGATTGACGAAAGTTTTGGTCAGCAACAACAATAAAAATTTTGCATCTTGCACAATAAATTCCTTGCATGAAAACAATTAACGCTTACAAGATCATTAGTTATATTTTATTACCTATTGCCGGTTTTTTTGGATTGATGTGTGTATTCATGCTCTTTCTGGCAATAGCCAATCCTTCAGCATTAATTCCTGTTTTAGTTTTGTGTGCAGTGGTCGTTTATATCATTGCAAGTTTTATATTTTTAATAAAAGGAATTGAACAACTAAAAAAATGTAAACCGTCATTAAGATCATGGATCAGAATCACATCTTATTTTGCCATGTTCTTTGTTGTATCGGTATTAATACAAAGCATCACACTTTTATACAAACCATCTTCATTAAATGCTTTTATTGATCAGGCAATCGCAACTCAAAAAAACATGAACGGCTTAACTACTGAATTTATGATGAGCGTAATTAAAGGTGTTTTGTATTTTATGATTTTCTTCTCAACAACATTACTCATACATATTTTCGAAACGTTTAAGTTTTTAAAATTGTATGCAGGTTTATTTAATAAAGAATAAACAAACTTATTTTGTTAGCAAGTTTTTACCACCTCATTCCTTTTTCTTAGTTTTCCATTATGAATGAGAATGCGCCATTGGCAGAAAGATTGCGTCCGCAAACTTTAGATGATCTTATCGGACAAGAACATCTTACAGGCAAGGGAAGTATTTTACGCAATGCCATTGAGCAAAATAAAATTCCTTCCATGATTTTATGGGGACCACCGGGTGTTGGCAAAACAACAATTGCAAATATTATTGCACATACTTTATCTGTTCCTTATTTTCAATTGAGTGCCATTAGCAGCGGTGTAAAAGATGTAAGAGAAGTAATTGACGAAGCTAAACAAACATCAAAGGCAATTTTATTTATAGATGAAATTCATCGTTTCAATAAAGGTCAGCAAGATGCATTATTGGGTGCTGTTGAAAAAGGAATCATTACTTTAATTGGAGCCACAACAGAAAATCCATCATTCGAAGTTAATTCGGCATTGTTAAGTCGTTGTCAAGTGTATGTGCTGAAACCATTGCAGGAAAAGGACTTGATTGAATTACTTCATCAAGCAATTACAAAAGACATCATACTTAAACAATATAAAATTGATTTAAAAGAAACAGAAGCATTATTAAATATTAGCGGTGGCGATGCAAGAAAATTATTAAATCTGTTAGAACTAATTGCTACTTCAACCAATAAAAAAGAAATAATAATTACGGATGATTATGTGATGAAAGTTGCGCAGAAAAAAATTGCGTTGTACGATAAACAAGGCGAACAACATTATGATATCATCTCTGCATTTATAAAAAGTATTCGTGGCAGCGATCCCAACGGAGCAGTGTATTGGTTGGCAAGAATGATTGAAGGTGGCGAAGATGTAAAATTTATTGCACGTCGCATGTTGATTTTTGCAAGTGAAGATATTGGCAACGCTAATCCGAATGCATTGTTATTAGCCAATGCAACTTTTGATGCAGTTAGTAAAATCGGTTATCCTGAAAGTAGAATTATATTAAGTCAGTGTGCAACCTATTTAGCATCAAGTGTAAAAAGTAATGCAGCCGTTGTTGCTATCATGGATGCACAAAAAGCTATACAACAACATGGCGATTTATCGGTGCCTTTACACATTCGCAATGCGCCAACTAAACTGATGAAAGATTTAAATTACGGAAAAAATTATCAATACTCACATTTGGGTGAAGGCAATTTTATTGAGCAAGAATATTTGCCCGAAAAGCTTACCGGCACTGCATTCTATAAACCCGGCAATAATGCCAGAGAAAATGAACTACGAAAATTTTTAAAAGAAAGATGGAAGGACAAATACAATTATTAATGTTGAATTGTAAATGATAAATTATTTTGTTGCCATTTGTACAAAAGCTAATCATCCAATAATCTTCTTCCCTATCTTTAATCATTAACTAAAAACTCCCATGAAGAAAATATTTTTTGTATTTGCATTGTTATGCATGTTTTCATTTTCGTTTTCACAAACAATTATAAATCGTGATGCAGAAATTGCAGCAATGGTTAAAGAAGTAAATCCTGATTCATTGAAATCCTATATTAACACAATGGTTTCTTATGGAACAAGAAACACTTTGAGTACACAAAGCAATCCTTCACGCGGTATCGGTGCTGCAAGAAATTGGGTATTGAATAAATTCAATGAGTTTGCTGAACGGAGTAATGGACGATTAACTGCTTTTATTGATACTGTTACTTATAAAGCTGATGGCAGAAGAGTTAATCGAGATATTATTTTAGGCAATGTAGTTGCCACTTTAAAAGGAACTGATCCAAATGATAAAAGAATATTTCTTATCAGCGGTCATTTAGATAATATGCGCACTAATGTTATGGATAGCGTATTGGATGCACCAGGGGCTAATGATGATGGAAGTGGCTCTGCTGCTGTAATTGAATGCGCTCGTGTAATGAGCAAACATAGTTTTCCTGCAACAATAATTTTTGTAACTGTTTGTGGCGAAGAGCAAGGTTTATTAGGTGCACAATTCATGGCGAATAAAGCAAAAAAAGAAAGTTGGCAAATTGAAGCTGTATTGAATAATGATATTATGGGAAGCAATAACAGTAGCGAAACAAATATTATTGATAATACACGCATTCGTGTTTTTAGCGAAGGATTATCTGTGTTGGATACAGGAAGAGTTGCAACCAATATCAGAAATATGGGATTAGAAAATGACGGACGAGCAAGACAATTGGCGCGTTATGTAAAAGAAATTGGAGAACGCTATGTTGAAAATATTGAAGTGGTGATGGTGTATCGTAATGATCGTTTTTTGCGTGGTGGTGATCATTCTCCTTATGTGCAAAATGGTTTTGCTGCTGTACGAATTACTGAGATGAATGAAAATTATTATCGTCAACATCAGGATGTAAGAAAAGAAAATAATATTCAGTATGGAGATTTACCGGAGTTTATTGACTTTGAATATTTAAGAAAAAATACTGCAATTAATTTATCGAATCTTGCCAATTTAGCAAAAGCACCTTCTGTTCCTGAAGAAGTAAAAGTACAAACAAGACGATTGGAAAATTATACATCACTCTCATGGAAAGCGCCACTGCACGGCAATGTAAAAGGTTATTATATTTTAATTAGAGAAACAACAAGTGCTGTTTGGCAAAAGAAATTTTTTACAACAGAACTTGAAATGAAATTACCTTATTCAAAAGATAATTATTTTTTCGG